>JAWWDW010000019.1:0-12117 GCA_033719735.1 Robiginitalea sp.
ACGGAGGAATCGGATTGGGACCTCGGGAGTTTCAACCAATACGTACAGCTCAGCGGACGCCAACACGGATGGGACTACAAGGGTTCCTTTGCCAATACGTTTGCCAATGGCCTCTCCTCCCTGGCCGCCGGGAGCGAACCGGATCCCTATTCGAACTGGTCTGTGGATCTGCAGGCAGGACGCGAGCTTTCAGATCATTCCCGTATCGGGATCTTCGCCAACACATCCCGGATGAAAGCAGCCTATGATGACGCTTTCAACGGGGTAGATGCCCCTTTCCAATTCAACACCACCCAGGAGCGCATTGGGTTTTCCTGGGTATGGAAAGACAGCGTACAGGAAGTAAAGGCACTTGGTTCCTATACGGACTTCAGGTCAGAAAACCTGAGTGATTTCCCGGGGCAGTTTGAAGGAAGGAGCTGGACGGGGGATGTTACCTACAGGCGCACCCTGATCCCGGGTTTGTACGCCCTTGGAGGGCTCAATGTCTTCCAGGACAAAGCGGACCTGGAGCGCACGGAGGAGTTCACGGTGGTGGACCCCTACCTCAATCTCGTTTGGATTGCGGATTTCGGCCTGAACCTGAACACGGGTGTGCGGTTGAACATGCACTCGACCTATGGGAACAATGCCGTGTACCAGGTTAATCCTTCCTATGCCTATCGGTTCAAACAAGGGTATCTAAAAGTGCTGGGCTCCTGGGCAACGGCCTATATTACCCCATCCCTGGCCCAGTTGTTCGGTGCCTTTGGTGCGAACCCCGACCTGCAGCCTGAGCGCAACACCACCCTGGAAGCGGGCCTGGAACTCAACCTGTCCCGTGGTCTGCGCATCAGCCTCCTTCATTTTGACCGGAGGGAGGACAATACCGTCCTTTTCGACAATACCGAATTTCTTTTTTTCAACTCGGAGGGAGAAAGCCGGGTACGGGGGGGTGGAAGGAGAGGTCCGCTGGATCTGGCATGGCAGCAACGAACTGGCTCTGAACTATACATTCACGGAACCCCAGGGGGAAGGGGCCATCCGAATCCCGAAGCACAAACTCAATATTTCGGCCCGCTCCCAACTGGGCAAAAAGCTCCAGGCCACGGCCCGGTACCGTTTCACCGGGAAAAGGACCGATACCGATTTCAGCACGTTTACCCCTGTGGAACTGGAGGGGTTCAGCCTAATTGACCTGCGACTGGATTACACCTTCAAACCCGGCCGACTGAGCGCCTTTATCGGCATCGACAACGTACTGAACACACAATACACGGAAGTCCTTGGGTTCACAACCCCGGGGCGGAACCTCCTTCTCGGCTGGTCCCTGAAACTTTAAAAAAAAGCCTCCGGTGAGGGAGGCGTTCTTTTATTCCATCAGCGGTTTCTGAAGGGAAGGTGGAAGGTGGATCTCCTTATCGAGGAACATGTTATCCTTCATGGGTTTGAACATACCGCTGTGCGTAAAGGGGTCTGCGGGCATTTGAACGTCAAAGCTGCGTTTCGCCCCAGCCCCTGTAATTTCCTGCAGGGCCCGGGCAAGAAGGGGTTCATTCGGATCCCCCAGTACCCCCAGGTTCTCAAGGTCTTCCGGCAGGTCGATGTCAGGGGTAAAACCCGAGGTGTAGTCTGTAAAGCCTACTGAATTTGCATTCCGTCCGACCAGGGGTTGGATCGCCCAGGAGTTTTCCGGGTTGATCTGGTTCACCCTGCTCGGCGTATAGATGAAAGGAGCGCCATCCCTGTTGGGGTCATCTACCATGGTAAGGGAAAATTCGTTCTTTCCGCGGGTGGTAGCCCCGATTTTCACCACGTCGATGTAGGGATCCAGCCCGTTGATGACCAGTTCACTGGCGGAGGCAGTGGAACGCGTGGTCAGTACGTAGACCTGGTTGAGGTTCAGGGTGTTGATTGCACTCCCGTTTCCGGTGGAACTTGCAAAATAATCTTTCAGCGCATTGGGGTCGTCCCGGGTAAAGGCCTCCTGAATTTTGTCATTCCACTGTTGCTCCACATAGACGTCGGAGGTATTCCTGCCGTAGATCATGCTGGAGAGCAGGCGGGAAGTATTCACCGACCCACCTGAATTGTACCTCAAATCCAGGACCAGGTCAGTGACCCCGTTGGCATTGAAGAACCCGAAGGCATCATTGAGTTGCTCATCGAACTCATTGAGGAACCCATTGTACATCAGGTACCCGATATTGCGGCCGGAGCCCTGCCAGTTCTCAAAGACCTCGGTGATGTAGATGGGGTCTTCCTGAAAATTCTCCTCCTTGGTCAGGGTTACTTCTTTTCCGTTCGGGCTGATGTTGGTCCCCTCGATATCGGCCATGTTCAGGGTATAGGTAGCATCTTCCCCAAAAAGGAGGTCCTGGTAATTGTCCTCGGTCAGGGTCACCCCATTGACACCGGTGAAAATCTCCCCCCTGGAGATGTCCTTGGTAGATGCATCGGACCCGGGCAGGATGTAGCGTACGTAGCCGAAGATGTTGGTACTTCCGCTAAACTGTATCAGTCCGAACTCCATGCCGTTACTTCTTGAAATACCGGCAAGGCCCTGGGTGAGCTCCGTATAGTCATCACTGTAAAAACTGAAGCGGTCTTCTGAAAACCTGAGGTTGCTCTCGAAAAAAACCGCAGGATCCGTTTCAGACTCAAGGAACGCCGTATATTCCTCCATGGTGGTGAAGCGGTCATCGGCCAGGTCCGGAACATCCCCCTGCCAGTAATACCAGAGGTTCATCGCCTGCCACATAAAGTCCTGGACCACCACGTCCGCATCCGGGTCCGGATTCGGCCCGCTCGGGGGTGGGATTCCATCATCGTCCTTGCTACAAGCTGCCACCAACAGGGCAGCCGTCAAATAAAGCCACTTTTTCATACTCAATTTTTATTTGCCTAAATTTCCTCAAGGACCATACCAAATACCACCTGGGGATTTTTTTACCGGAGGACCTGTAAACCAGTCGAAAAAGCTGATTTCATTGAGGTTAGCATGCCAAAATTAGGCACCTGCGAAAGAAAAAAAAATTTTTTGTAACAAATTTAACGGCTTTTCGTCTTCCTTGTACAAACCGAAATGAACAGGTGATAACAGCAACCGATCAAGTCGTAATGACCCAATCTGAATTCCTGGAAATCGTGATGCCATTCAAGGATAAGCTCTACAGGCTTGCCAAGAGGCTGCTGATTTCCTCTGAAGAAGCTGAGGACGCCACCCAGGAAATCCTGATGAAGTTGTGGTCGGGCAAGAAGAAAATGGCATCCTACAGGAACGTGGAGGCCTTTGCCATGACCATGACCAAGAATTTCTGCCTCGACCGGCTTAAGTCCAGACAGGCGGGCAACCTGAAACTGGTCCACAGCAATTATACGGACGGGAATGCGTCCCTGCAGAAAGAAGTTGAGGTCCGCGACAGCCTGGGCTGGGTGGAACGGATCATGGATGAGCTCCCGGAGCAGCAGCGGATGATCCTGCAACTCAGGGATGTGGAGGCCTACGAATACGAGGAGATTGAAAAACTCCTGGACATGAAGCCGACTGCCGTGCGCGTGGCCCTGTCAAGGGCGCGGAAAGCGGTACGGGAAAAATTACTTGAAAAACATCGTTATGGAATTGGATAAGATAGAAAAACTACTGGAGAAGTACTTCGAAGCGACCACCACGGCCGCCGAGGAGCAGCAACTCAGGGATTATTTTTCAGGGGGGGACATCGCCCCGCACCTGGAGGCCTATATCCCAATGTTTGCCTACTTCTCAGAGGCCAAGAAGGAACGCTTTACCCGGCAGGTTCCATTAAAAACCAGAAGTAAAAGCAGTATTTACGGGTGGATTTCCATCGCCGCAGTACTAGTGCTCATGCTTGGTCTTTATTTCGGGAAGCAGCTCCAGCAGCAGCGCGAGGCGGAGTATGCATACCAGGAAACCCGGAAGGCCTTTGGCCTGATCGCGCAAAACCTGGACAGGGGTACTGAAAAAGTGGCCCGTCTGAGCGAATTTGAAGAAGCAAAAAACAGAATCTTAAACGAAAATTAAAAACGAAAATCATGAAAAAAAGTATCGCTATTGCATTGCTGTTGCTGACACCCCTGGCGGGTATGGCCCAGTCCATCTTTGACAAATACGAGGACATGGACCAGGTCAGTTCGGTAATCGTCAACAAAAACATGTTTGATCTGCTGATCAAAATGGATGTGGACGTGGACGATCCGGAAGCACAGGAGTTTATGGATATCGCCAAGAGCCTCAGTGGCCTGAAGGTCTTTATTACTGAAGACAAGGGTATCTCAGCCGATATGCAATCCACCGTGGACCAGTACCTGCGATCCGCTTCCCTGGAAGAACTCATGCGGGTGAAGGACAAGGATGCCAACGTAAAGTTCTATATCCGAAACGGAAAGGACAGTGACCACGTAAGTGAGCGGTTGATGTTCGTCACAGGCATTAAAAACATGGATGTGGAGGTAAACGACCGGCAGATCGAAACCGTGCTGCTTACCCTTACGGGAGACATTGACCTGACCAAGATCGGTTCCCTGACCCGGAAGATGAACCTGCCGGAGGAGCTTGAAAAGGCAGAAAAGAAGAAAGGCTAACGATCATCAATCAAATGCCCGGCAGGCAGGGGGTTCCCCCTGCCTGTCCCGGGTTTTAAAAAATCCAACTATGAAGCTATACACGAACATAAGCGTTTTTGCAGCCAGCCTGTTGGGCGTCTTTGTATTGCTGGGATGTTCCAGCACCCAAAGCCTTCAGGAGTACTATGTGGACAATTCGGAAAACCCGAATTTTCTGGCCATTGATGTCCCCGCCAACATCCTGAAACTGGATGAGGCAGATCTGGACGAAACCCAGCGTACCGCCCTGAAATCCCTGCGCAAACTCAATATCCTGGTCTTCCAGAAGACCACGGAGAATGCCAAGGAATACAAGGCGGAAACCGCCAAAGTGAAGGAAATCCTGAAGAATTCGGATTTCAAGGACCTTATGAAGCTCAACACCCCGTACGCCCGGGGGGTGGTTAAATACTCGGGGGATGGGGACGCCATTGACGAGGTGGTCATCTATGGGGACAGCCAGGATAAGGGCTTCGGCCTGATCCGCGTCCTGGGAGATGACATGAACCCGGCACATTTCATGCAACTCATGCAGGCCATTCAAAAGGCCGATGTGGATGGAGATGGTTTTAAGGAACTCATGGGGATGTTAAAAGGGTAACCCCTGAAGCGTTGCTGTAAAACGGAATCCCGGGCTTTCGCAAGGAAGTACCGGGATTTTTTGTTTCGGAATTTTGGCCTAAATTGAAGGTCAAAACATTACAGGTATGCAAAGCAATCAGGAAGGCGCCATCGAACAGGCACAGCTGTGGTTTGATAAAGGCGTCAATTTTATAGTGGAATACGGTCCGAAGGTACTCGGGGCCATCTTGATCTACCTGGTGGGCTCCTGGGTGGTGGGAAGAATTGTCAGGGGGCTTCGCAGGGTGATGAAACGCCTTAAATACGAGGAGTCCCTGCAGCGCTTTTTGATGAACCTCATCTCCTGGGGGCTGCGTATCGTCCTTATTATCGTGGTCGTTTCCGCCCTGGGGGTGGACGTCACCATGTTCGCTGCCATTTTCGCCGCAGCTGGCCTGGCCGTGGGCCTCGCCCTGCAGGGGTCCCTTTCCAATTTTGCCGGGGGGGTACTGGTGATGATCTTCAAGCCGTTCCGGCTGGGCGACCTGGTCGAAACCCAGGGGGTCCTGGGCGTGGTCAAGGACATCGACATCCTGAATACCAAACTGGTGACGCCTCAGAACAAACTGGCCATCCTTCCCAACGGGGCCATTGCCAACGGGAACATCATAAACTACACCGCCGAGGGGAAAATGCGGGTGGATACCGTGATCGGGGTCTCCTACGACTCCGACATCAAAAAGACCAAGGAGGTGCTCCTGGAAGTGCTTACCTCAAACCCCAAGGTGCTCCAGGAGCCTGCCCCGTCTGTGAACGTCCTGGAACTGGCCGACAGTTCGGTGAACTTTGCCGTACGCCCGTTTTGCAAACCGGAGGATTACTGGGATGTGTATTTTGCTACCTACGAAGGGTGCAAACTCGCCCTGGACAAGGCCGGCATCGAAATTCCGTATCCGCATTCTGTGGAAATCCACAAAAACGCATAATCCACGGGAGTGCCCGGGCCTTAAATCCCGGTATAGGTATCCGGCCGGATGGCCTTCAGTTCTTCCTTCAGGGAATCAGGGATTTCCAGCCCTTCGATAAACCTGGCAATGGAAGCCTCGGTAATGGCGTCATTGGTTCGCGTGAGCCCCTTCAGGGCCTCGTAGGGATTCGGGAAGCCTTCCCTCCTGAGGATGGTTTGGAGTGCTTCGGCCACCACCGCCCAGTTGTCTTCGAGGTCCTGCCGTATTTTCGCCTCGTTCAGCAGGAGTTTGCCCAGGCCTTTAAGGGTCGCCTGAAACGCGATGAGCGTATGGCCCAGCGGCACCCCGATGTTCCTCAGTACCGTGCTGTCGGTAAGGTCGCGCTGAAGGCGGGAGATCGGTAGTTTTGCCGCAAGGTGCTCAAAAGGGCATTGGCGATGCCCAGGTTGCCCTCGGAATTCTCAAAGTCGATCGGGTTCACCTTATGGGGCATGGCAGAGGAACCCACCTCCCCTTTCCGGATCTTTTGCTTGAAATAGTCCATGGAGATGTAGGTCCAGATATCCCGGTCCAGGTCAATGAGGATGGTATTGATTCGCTTCAGCCCGTCAAAAAGGGCCGCCAGGTGGTCGTAGTGTTCAATCTGCGTGGTGGGGAACGAGTAGTGGAGCCCCAGTTGTTCCGATACAAACCGCCGGCCGAATGCCTTCCAGTCAATATCGGGATAGGCGATCTTATGGGCGTTGAAATTTCCGGTGGCCCCGCCGAATTTGGCAGGGTAGGGAATCTCACGTAGCAGCCGGAACTGTTCTTGAAGGCGCACGGCAAAGACCTCGAATTCCTTGCCCAGGCGGGTGGGGGAGGCGGGTTGTCCGTGGGTTCGGGCCAGCATGGGGATCTCCTTCCAGGTAGCTGACAGGTCGGAGAGGGTCTGATGCAGGCTTTGATAGGCCGGGACATAGACCTGCTCCATCGCCTCCTTCAAAGAAAGGGGGATGGCTGTATTGTTGATATCCTGGGAGGTAAGTCCAAAGTGGATGAATTCCTTGCAGGCCTGCAGGCCGAGGTTGTCAAATTTCTTTTTGAGGTAGTATTCGACCGCCTTCACATCGTGGTTGGTCGTCTTTTCGATTTCCTTTACCTCCAGGGCGTCCTCAAGGCCGAAATCCGTATAAATGGCCTGAAGCTTCGGGAAGATTTCAGGATCCAGGGATGCCAGCTGCGGCAGGGGAACCCGGCACAATGCTATGAAGTATTCCACTTCCACCCGTACCCGGTAGCGGATCAGGGCAGCTTCGGAGAAATAGGACTGGAGGCTGGTGACTTTTCCGCCGTATCGCCCATCGATAGGGGAAATGGCCAGTAAGGGGTGGCTCGCCATAATAGCTGGTTTGAAAAGGGCAAAGATACGCAATCCCGGGGTATTGGCAGAAGGTCCCCTGGTTTTGGCAGGGGGTGGAGGGTCAGGATAGGTTGCTCAGGATTTGCCTTGCCCGGGCCTGGTAGGCCGGGGAACCCTGGGCGTACTGCTGCTGGAGTATCCCATTGAGCTGGGGGTGTACCCAGGCGATTTCCCTTCCGAGAAGCAACAGGGAGCGCATGCTGTAGGCCTTCGGGGCCACTTTCCCCGGGCCTATCAACCAGTCAAAGCAGGCCTCCGTCATCGCCGCCTTCTGCGCTTTAGAAAGGGGAGGCCGCTCTTTACCGCCTGCGGAGTGGTAGTATGCGGTAAGGAGGATCTCACAAATCTTTGCCAGGGGGCGGATCGCGGAATCGGGGCGGACCCCGGTTAATCCTTCACAAAACCGGTCCAGGTGGGGGTACAGCAGGTGTGGCGATTTCTTGACCACAAACTCCAGGACCCACGCCGCCCGGCTGCCCGTGGTGTTGTTCTCCGTTAGGGCTAGGTCCAGCAGGTGTGGGAGAAGTTGTGGGTTCCCAAGGATTTCGTCTGCCATTTCCAGCCGTTTCTTCCGGGTGGCATCCACGTAATCGAGTTGTTCTTTTAGTTGGGTTTTCACCGTTGATGCATTACTTTAGGATCAAATTATGCGCATATGAAATTAGGGAAAAAAATCGCGTGGGCATTGCTGATCGCCTTTGTGGCCATACAGTTTTACCGCCCGGAACGAAATGAATCAACCGAAGAGCACCTTTCAAAATTCCTTTCGGAAACCAACCCGCCCGAGCAGGTGGCGGGGATTTTGGAGTCGAGTTGCTATGATTGCCATACCGACCACACCAACTACCCCTGGTACAATCAGGTGGCCCCGGTCTCCTGGTGGCTGGAAGACCATATTGAGGAGGGAAAGGAACACCTGAATTTTTCCGCCTGGGATTCCTACAGCCCCAAAAAGAAGGACCACAAGCTCGAAGAAGTTGTGGAGACTGTGGAGTCCGGTGAAATGCCCCTGAACGAATATACCTGGACGCATGCCGATGCCGACCTCACCGAACAACAGCGGCAGGCCGTCATGGATTGGGCCCAACAGACCCGGACGCTCTACCAACTAGGCGATCCGCCAAAATAGGCAGCCCCACGGCGGCCCGCTCCGCCAGGATTTCCAGGTGGTCCAGGTCCCCCTTCCTCAAATTGGGTTTCGGATCCACTAAATACAGGGGCACCCCTGGCCTGCGGTAATGGATCAACCCGGCTGCCGGATACACCTGTAACGAGGTTCCCACCACGATGAGCAGATCGGCCTGCATGGCGAGGTTGGCCGCCGCCTCCAGAAGCGGCACGGGTTCCCCAAACCAAACGATATGGGGGCGCAGCGGATAGCCCTCTTCACAACGATCCCTGGGAAGCAGGTCGTCCTCCCATGCGTAAATGGTCTCTTTGGGGCCGGTACTGCGGACCTTTAGAAGCTCCCCATGCAGGTGAAGCACCCGGGTGCTTCCCGCCCTCTCGTGCAGGTCATCCACATTCTGGGTAACGATGGACACTTCGAAATGCGATTCCAGGGATGCCAGGGCGCGGTGCCCGGCATTGGGCACGGCACTTTTGAGCTGCCGCCGGCGCTGGTTGTAAAATTCCAGGACGAGCCCCGGGTCTTTGGCATACGCCTGCGGGGAGGCGACCTGCATTACATCATGCCCTTCCCACAACCCCCCGGAATCCCGAAAGGTCTTTAGTCCGCTGTCTGCACTCATACCCGCCCCGCTGAGGACTACCAGTTTTTTCATTTGCTTCTTTTCGATTCAGCACCGACCCTTCCTTCTAAAGGAAAAAGAACCAGGTTTTTATTCTGCCCGATGCCGGGTGGATTTTGTTAAATTTAACCCACTATGGGGGAAACGACAAATATCGACCCGGAGCTGTTGGCGCATCTCGAAGGGTTCATCACGGCAGAGCGGAAAGAACGATTCCTGCAGGTACTGGCCAACCGGACCAGGTACCTCACGGTAGCCCTGGAGGATGTCTACCAGCTCCATAACGCCAGTGCGGTGATCCGTTCCTGTGATGTATTTGGAATCCAGGAGGCCCATCTGATCGAAGGGCGTTTCGGCAACCGCCTGGACAAAAAGATCGCCATGGGAGCCCAGCGCTGGGTGGACATCCACCGGCATGCCAATAGCAGGGAATGCATACAGGAACTGCGGCAAAGAGGGTACCGGATCATCGCGACCACCCCCCGGCCGGACAGTACGCCCCTGCACAGTTTTGTGCCGGACAGGCCCACGGCTTTGTTTTTCGGGACGGAAAAAGAAGGGTTGAGCCCCGAAGTACTTCGGCAGGCCGATGGGGCCCTGTACATCCCCATGTTCGGGTTTACGGAAAGCCTGAATATTTCGGTGGCCGCGGCAATCATCCTCCAGCACCTCAGCAACCGGCTGCGGCATTCCGAACTGCCCTGGGGACTGACCGAGGCCGAAATCCTGGAAAAGCGGTATGAGTGGACCTGCAAAACCATCAAAGCTGCCGACGAAATCATCGCGCGCTACCACAACGCATCCTGAATTTTTGTATCTTTTAAAGTGTGTAATGACCCGTCACAGGAACGGGAAGTAGGAGGTTTGAACAGGTAAATTCAAGGGTATGGAATACAATATGGTGGGTTGGTTTGAGATCCCGGTCACGGATATGAACCGGGCCAGGGCCTTTTATGAGGACGTTTTTGAGGTTGCGATTGAGGTACATCAAATGGGGGAGCTGGAAATGGGCTGGTTTCCCATGGCTGATGGCAAAAAGGGGGCTGCGGGATCCCTGGTCAAACAGCCCGATTTTTACCATCCCAGCGCTACGGCAGGTGTGGTTATTTACTTTACCTGTGCGGATGTGGCAGCCTCCCTCGCCCGCGTCACCCGGGCCGGAGGTACCGTTTTACAACCCAAAAAGGAAGTAGGGGATGGGTATGGCTATATGGGGTTGTTCCTGGACCCCGAAGGCAACCGCATAGCCCTGCATTCCAGGAAGTAAAACTCCGTTAGTTTATGGGGATGGGCAGGTCCTTTAATTTTTCCATGATCAGAGGGATTTCCAACCCCACGATAAACCGCCAGCGTTCGTAGTTGATCTGAGTCGCGATGCTCCGCGGTTGCGCCTGATTCCCATCCTCGGGGATGATAGGGGCCGAACCAATATTGCTTCCGGTTCTTGCATAACTGGTACCCAGGGTGATGTTGCCCCAGGGTCGGCTAAAATCCACCCCAACGGCAAAATGCCACAGATTATTCAGCAAGTTTATGTCCTCATCACTCTGATTGATGACGTCGAAAAGGTTGATGCTCTCCACTGAAGCGGAAAAATCCGAGCTAAAACTGCCGATGATGTTCAGGGAGGGAGACACAGAGAAATTGCCTCCAACCCCGAAGTTAATGACACTCCGAAGCTCTTCTTTAAAAGGATTTTCTTCCAGCTCTTCCAGTACCTCCTCTGGCATTTTAATCCGGTCATAAGAACCGATGCCGGCGTACCAGCTCAGGTCCAGGTGGATCTTATGGTTTTTCCAGGGAATTCCGACCCCATACGCGATTCCTGCAGGGGTCTTCCGCTTGCTTTCCAGATCCCCGTAGTCCAGGGCAATAATAAAATCCTGACCGCTGGAAAACCCGCTCAGGGATTCCTGGTAGTTGAAGGACGCACGTTGTTTGACGGCAATAAAGGGAAAACTCACATTTACCCCCATTTCCAGATCACCGCTGATCCACGCGACCCCTGCCTTAATCTGCCCACCGTAGGTTTTCTGGTTGTAGTCAAGCCGGTTCGTGTAAGTGACCACGTCACCGGTTTCCCGCCTGACGTTGATCAGGACATCTCCCCGCCCGTTGTGCTCGTAAATGCTTCCGAAGAGCGAAACCCCGACGCTAAAGGTTTCTGAAACTGGATACGCCCAGGTAACCCCAAACCAATCATCCCTGAGACGATCCCTGAATTCCAGTTCCGTAAAGCTTTCCTCGGCATCCGGTATGTTGGGTGTTTCGAAGACGGAACTCAGACCGGAATCATAGCGGAGACGAATATCCGAACGGTGCCTGGAAATTATGGAATAGGCAAATTTGTGGTCCGGAAGGAATTTCAAGTTGAAGGTTCCGGCCAACGTGGCCGGAAGCCCCCCAAAACGATTGGCGCTTAAACTCTTATCTGTTTGCAGGATGTTATCAAAATAGAATTTTGACCATTCATAGGCTTTCCCACCGATGGTGAAAGACGGGTTTTCAATGAGCCCCAGGCGGGCGGGATTGTAATATACCAACCCCAGATCTGCCACACTTCCGGTGACATTCCCGTTGAGCAGCACGGACTGGTTCCCGAAATTATCGAATTTATAGTTTCCCTCCTGACCGGAAAGCCCTCCACTCCATAAGGTCAGCCCAAGGATGCATGAAACCCTGAAAACGTTCCTGAGGATTTCAGAAGTGGAGTTCCCAATGGGTGTGCTGCCTCGCATTTTGTCGTTTGCCTTAGTTCAGAAAGAAGGAAACCCCGAGAAAAGGCCCGAGCACATTGACGCGGGTTTCCAGCTCGTCTTCTCCGGAGCCGTCT
>JAWWDW010000020.1:0-11865 GCA_033719735.1 Robiginitalea sp.
AGGAGTACCTGGGCGGTACAGATGTTCGAGGTGGCCTTATCCCGTTTAATGTGTTGTTCCCGGGTCTGCAGGGCCATCCGCATGGCCGGCTTGCCGTTCATATCCTTGCTCAGGCCGATGATACGCCCCGGGATATGCCTTTTGTAGTCTTCACGGGTTGCAAAATAGGCGGCATGAGGCCCCCCGTACCCCAGGGGAATGCCAAATCGCTGGGTGGTTCCCACCACCACGTCTGCGCCTATTTCTCCCGGAGGAGTCAACAGGCAAAGGCTCATAAGGTCCGAAGCAACGGCTACCTTCATGTCGAGGGCATGGGCTGTTGTGATAAAATCAGCGTAATCCTGAATCTGTCCTTCCATGCCGGGGTATTGAAGCAGGGCCCCGTAAAAGCTGGCATCGATTTCGGCCTTAAGCGGGTCTCCCACCACCAGTTCAATCCCAAGCGGCTCGGACCGTGTTTGGAGGAGTGCCATGTTTTGAGGCAGGATCTCCCGGGAGACAAAGAACTTCACGCTGCCTTCCTTCTTCTGAGCCCTGCTCCGCAGATCGAACAACATGGTCATGGCTTCAGCCGCCGCAGTGCTTTCGTCCAGGAGGGAGGCGTTGGCGAGTTCCATCCCCGTAAGGTCGCTCACCATGGTTTGGAAGTTCAGCAATGCCTCGAGGCGGCCTTGTGCAATTTCAGCCTGATAGGGGGTATAGGCGGTATACCAGCCGGGATTTTCGAGGATGTTCCTCTTGATCACCGAAGGGGTAATGCAGGCGTGATACCCCATTCCGATATAAGATTTGAAGATCTTGTTTTCGCCGGCCAGCGAGCCTATGTGCTCCAGGAATTCGTATTCGGACATGGGTGGGTCCAGGTCCATCGGGCCTTCCAGGCGGATGTCATCCGGGACGGTCTGCTCGATGAGTTGGTCCAGGCTATCCGCTCCAATGGTCTTGAGCATGTGGGGAAGGTCCCTGGGGCGAATGCCCATGTGCCGCGATGCAAACTGATCTGTATTCATAGCAATTTCACTGTGATTTTTGAGTGTTCAAAATTAACTAATATTTCCTTGATTCCCTCGATTTTTACTGCAGTTTGAAAAGGAAACTTTTTAACGGAAAAAGGGGCTTATCAACACTTTGGCTACCTTTGTCCCATGCACCTCTTGAAGATGGTTTTCGGGTGGTATATCAAGGCCAGCCTGCACGTTTCCCTGGCCCTTGTTTCCCTGGTAGCGTTCACGGGCCTGATCTTTGCCGTTGAGGTTTCTCACCATTACCTGTTCGCCTTGTTTTTCGGCAGTGTTGCTGCCTACAATGGAATCAAGTACGGCCTGGAACCCGGAAAACATCCCTACAGGGTCCCCGGCGGGTTTTCCGCCCTGGTCCTCATAAGCCTGCTGTGTCTGGTCATCGCCTTTTACCACCTGAGTTATCTGCCGCCCCATATCTGGGTGTTGCTCATGGTCTGCGGGGGGATCACGGCCCTGTATGCCATCCCCCTGATGCCAGGTTTGAAGAACCTTCGCAGTCGCGGGGTGCTGAAGGTAGTGCTGGTGGCCCTGGTTTGGACCCTGGCGAGCCTTTGGATCCCGCTGTGGGATTCCCCGGAGGTCGGGGACTGGGATTTGACCGTGGAAAGCGTTCAGCGGCTGCTTTGGGTTTCCCTCCTGATGCTGCCCTTTGAAATCAGGGACATGCACCTGGATCCTGCCTGGCTGCGGACCATCCCCCAGCGATGGGGGGTCGGGGTCACAAGGAGGCTGGCCTGGGCAGGGGTGCTCCTTTTTGTGGGAGCCACCTGGCTGAAGGATGCCATTGCACCGGGTGAAGTGTTGTGTAAGACGATCGTCGGGTTGCTGGTAGGGCTTTCAGTGACCTTTGCCAGGGAACGGCAGGGACGCTATTACGCTTCTTTTTGGGTGGAGGGCATTCCTATTGCTGCCCTGTTGCTCCTGGTACTCCTGCAAAAGGGGTGGTAGCCTCAGGAGTCCCCGGGGTTTTGAAGGCGTTGTTTCATACGTTCTTTCTCCGCCTCAGTAAGTACATGTAAATCCGCCTGGCAGATCATTTGGGTGAGCCGGTTGTTTTTGCGGGAAAACCCGGAACAGGCTTTGCAGAACAGGATGTGGAACCCCAACCGCACTTTTTCCGAAAAGCGGGCTTCGCGATACTGTTTCTTTTGGCAAATCACCTGGGCTTCTTCACATGAAAGCATCTCAGTTGTTTTTAAACCAATGTTCATTCAGGCATTCCATCAGGGAGCTGCGCGCCCTGTGTACCATTACCCAGAGGTTAGACGGAGTGATGTCCATTTCATTACAAATATCCTCCGTGCTCCACTGCTGTATGGTCTTCAGGGTAAACACACGGGCATGCTTTTCGGGAAGACCAGAGATGCAATCCTGAATGGCGAGGCCCAGTTCTTCGTTTTCGATCCCGTCGTTTTCCCGGACGCTTTCCGGGTCTGCGGCCCGTGCTTCCAGCCAGTCCCCTTCGGATTCGGAAAGGGGATTGAAGGACATCCGTATCTCTGCTTTCCCTTTCTCCGTATTGGACTTTCTGTAATGGTCTATGACCTTGCGCTTTAGGATGGCCACCAGCCAGGTGCGCTCTGTCGCATTCCCCTGGAAATTCGGGGCCGACTTCAATCCGGCGATGAAGGTTTCCTGAACCAGGTCCTTTGCAAGGTCCGCGTCTCCCACCCGTGCCAGGGCGTAATTAAAAAGGTAGTCGGCATATCGGTCGACCCAGGAGTCCGGATGTAGTTCAGTTTTGGCCATTTCGAGGAGAACAAGGCCTAAATTAAGGGAATTTTACAGAATAGGGGTATCTTTAAGGCGCTAAGCGATACACCATGAAAAACATCCTTTTTACCTTCTTGATTGGCCTTGCGCTACTCGGTTGCAAAGAAGAGGCCCGGCAGACAGAGATGCCGATTACCGAGTTCTCACAAAAAGATTTGAAGAAGAATGACCTTCTGGTAGATGTACGGACCCCGGGGGAGTACCAGGAAGGCCATCTGGAAGGAGCGGTGAACATCGACTGGATGGCAGCGGACTTTGTCCAAAAGTGGGACACCATTGACCGCGACCGGAAAGTCTATGTCTATTGCAAGGTTGGAGGCCGCAGTGCCGAGGCCGCGCAGTTGCTGGATTCCCTGGGGTATAATGTGGTGGACCTCACCGGGGGTTGGGATGCCTACAAGGCCCAGTGACCCCCGGGTGATGCAGTGATACCTGCCTCAGGCCGGTTTCTTGAGGAGGCCGGCCCTTTCCAGCAGGGGTTCCAAACGGGGTTCCCGACCGCGGAATCTCACATACAACTCCATGGGATCTTCCGTTCCGCCCCGCGACAGGATGTGTTCCCGGAACTTTTGGGCCACCTCCCTGTTGAAGATTCCTTTTTCCTTGAAGTAGGCAAAGGCATCCGCATCCAGGACCTCCGCCCATTTATAGCTGTAATACCCCGCCGAGTACCCTCCCTGGAAGATGTGGGAAAAGGATGTGCTCATGCAGGTTTGCTGGGTGTCCGGAAAGAGCTGGGTAGGTCCAAAGGCCTCCCGCTCGTGGGCTTTGACATCTGCAATATCCTTCGGGTTCCCGCCGTGCCAGGCCATATCGAGCATTCCGAAACTGAGCTGGCGCACGGTCGCCATGCCCTCCAGGAAATTTGAGCTGGCGCGTATCCGCGCCACCAGTTCGGCAGGGATGACCTCCCCGGTTTGATAATGGCGGGCAAACATGGAAAGGGCTTCGGATTCATAGCACCAGTTTTCCATGATCTGGCTGGGCAACTCTACAAAATCCCAGTACACGGAGGTTCCGGACAGGCCGGGATAGGTGCTGTCTGCCAGCATCCCGTGCAGGGCATGTCCGAATTCGTGAAAAAGGGTGGTTACTTCATTAAAGGTCAGCAGGGAAGGAGTGGTCTCCGTGGGCCGTGTGAAATTGCACACGATCGAAACATGGGGCCGCTCGTTTCGTCCCTCCTTCCGGAATTGCGGTTTGTAGGAGGTCATCCAGGCACCCGCCCTTTTTCCGGGACGGGGGTGGAAATCTGCATAGAACACGGCCGTTTTACCTCCAGCAGCATCAAAGACGTTATAAGCTTTTACCTCTTCGTGGTAGGTGTCGATGGCGGGGTCTTCTTCAAAGCGCAGGCCAAAAAGGTTTCCGGCTACCTGGAACATCCCCTCCAGGACCCTTCCCAATTCAAAATACGGCTTGAGCTCCTCCTCGTCCAGGGAGAATTTCTCCTGCTTGAGTTTTTCGGCGTAATAGTTGCTGTCCCATTTTTCCAGGCTGGGGAGGGAATCCCGTTCTTTGGCAAAATCACCGAGTTCTTCGAGTTCGCGCCGGGCAGCCGGAAGGGCTTTTTCGAGCAAATCCTCGAGGAACTGACGGACGGTGTCCGGGGATTTGGCCATGCGTTCCTCCAACACGAAATGGGCGTGGTTCTGATAGCCCAGCAGCCGGGCACGCTCATACCGCAGGTTGGCGATCTTCAGCAGGATCTCCTGGTTGTCTAGGGCATCCCCATGGAACCCACGGCTGCCGAAGGCAAGGGCCATTTGTTTTCTCAGTTCCCGTTTCCCGGCATATTTCATAAAGGGCAGGTAGCTCGGGTAATCCAGGGTGAACACCCATCCTTCCTTGTCCCGGGATTTAGCCACCAATCTCGCTGCTTCCCTGGCAGATTCCGGCAGGCCCTTCAGGTCGGCCTCGTCTGTGAGGTGTAATTCGAACTTTTGGGTCTCCTCCAGTACGTGTTCCCCAAAGGTGAGCTTCAGTTTTGAGAGTTCCTCATCAATTTCCCGCAGCCGTTTTTTGTCCGCTTCGGATAGCAGGGCCCCGTTCCTGCGAAAATGCCGGAACTTCCGGTCGAGCAACATCCGTTGTTCAGGAGTGAGGCGTTCCCGGTCGGTTTTTTCGTTTACCACCTGTATCCGCTTAAAGAGGGATTCATTCAGGGTGATGTCATTTCCAAAGGCCGCGAGCATGGGAGATATCTCCTGGGCCAGGGCCTGGATTTCCTTGTCGGTTTCGGCCGAATTGAGGTTGAAAAATATACTGGAGATCCGTTCTAAGGAGTACCCGGCGTAATCCAATGCCTCCACGGTGTTTTCGAAGGTGGGGGCTTCCGGATTGCCGGCAATGGCATCCACCTCTTTGCGGGCCTGTTCCAGGGCTTTTTCAAAGGCCGGTTTAAAGTGCGCTGTTTTTATTTTTGAAAAAGGGGCAAGGTCAAACGATTCCAGCAATGGATTTTTCATAGGTATTTAAACGATTTCAACAGGATGTGCCGCCATGGAGTTGGCGGGGTTCAATGATTGTGTTTCTTGCGGACTTCTGCTGCTCCGAGGGCTACTTTTTCTTTTAGTCCCGTCTTGTATGCCAGGATGCGGTCGCGTATTTCCCCATTATGGCTCCCGAGGATTTGGGCAGCCAGGATGCCCGCATTTTTTGCCCCGTTAAGGGCTACAGTGGCCACGGGGACCCCTCCGGGCATCTGTAGGATGGACAGCACCGAATCCCACCCGTCTATGGAGTTGCTGCTTTTTACGGGCACCCCAATCACGGGCAGGGGGGAATAGGCCGCCAGCATTCCGGGCAGGTGGGCTGCCCCGCCAGCCCCTGCGATGATTACGGAAATGTCTTTTGTATGGGCAGTCCTCCCAAACTCGGCCAGTTTTTCCGGGGTCCTGTGGGCGGAAACGATGTCCACAAAGGTTTCCACTCCCAGGGATTCCAGGATGTCTATGGCTTCCTGCATTACGGGGAGGTCGCTGGTACTTCCCATGACGATGGCTACTTTGCTCATGATGCGGTCTATTTTGATACTACTTCAATACGCTCCTTGACCCGGGCGGCCATTTCCCGCGCCTTTTCAATGGAGGGGTCCACGATGGTTACGTGCCCCATTTTGCGGAAGGGCCGGGTCATTTTCTTACCGTAAATGTGCGGGGTTACTGCGGGGAGTCCGAGGATCTCCTCAATGCCCTTATAGTATACGGGGCCTTCAAATCCTTCGGCACCAACCAGGTTTACCATCACAGCCGAAACCTTGCTGTCGGTCTTTCCCAGGGGCAATCCCAGGATGGCCCTCAGGTGCTGCTCAAACTGGTTGGTAAAGCTTCCTTCGATGCTGTAATGCCCGCTGTTGTGGGGTCTTGGGGCCACTTCGTTGACGAGGATCTCGTCTTCCCGGGTTTGGAACAATTCCACAGCCAGCAGCCCAACGTGTCCAAGGCTTTCTGAAACCATCAGGGCTACCTTCCGGGCCTTGTCTGCTACCGCTTCCGGAATGCGTGCCGGGCAAAGTACGTACTCTACCTGGTTGGCCTCCGGATGGAACTCCATTTCCACTACGGGGTAGGTCTTTGTTTGTCCTGAGGAATTCCTGGCGACGATCACCGCCAGTTCGTTTTTAAAGGGAATGAGGTCTTCCGCCACGCATTCGACGTTGGGGAGCCCTTCCAGGTCGTCGGACTTGCGCACGATCTTTACCCCCTGCCCGTCATACCCAAACTGGGCGCTTTTCCAGACAAACGGGAAAGCAAGCCCACCGTTTTCGATGCTGTCTGCGATTTCGCTGGTATACCCAAACCGGCTGAAAGGGGCCGTGGGGATGGCATTGTCCCGGTAGAAGAGTTTCTGACGGGCCTTGTTCTGGATGACCTGCAGGGTCCTCGCATTTGGAAAGACCCGAACCCCCTGGCTCTCCAGGTCCTGCAAGGCACGGGCATTGACATTTTCAATTTCGATGGTGAGCAGGTCCACATCCCTGCCAAAGGCCATGACCGTGTCGTAATCCATCAGGTCTCCCTGAATGAATTCATTACAGGCAAGCCGGCTGGGCGCTTCTGCTGATGGGTCCATTACCCGGGTGCGGATGTCCCATTTCCGGGTTTCATACAACAGCATTTTCCCCAATTGTCCTCCCCCCAGAATCCCCAGGGTAAAATCCGATGAAAAATAACTCATAGTACAGCGTCTTCGCCTTGCGCAGGATTGGTTGCACAAAAATACCACATAATCTCAGAAACGACAGGGGCCCGCCTAAAAAGAAAAATCAAAACACTATATTCGCACAACCAGTACCTATGGAAAATTCGGTAAGCCTTTTAGGGAAGCGGTTTGTCCCCTTTTTGCCAGAAGCTGAGATCCTTCAGGCAGTGCAAAAGGTGGCGGATGAAATTGCGCGGGATTACAAGGACAAGGTCCCTGTGTTTGTGGGGGTGCTGAACGGGGCGTTTATGTTCGTTTCGGATTTTTTGAAGTACTACCCCTATCCCTGCGAGGTCACTTTCGTCAAGTTGAGTTCCTATCGGGGGCTTACTTCCACCGGAATCGTTGAAACCCTCCTGGACCTGCCAGACCATGTGGAAGGCAAGGACGTCATCATCCTGGAGGATATTGTGGACACTGGCCGAACGCTTCAGGAACTGGTGCATATGTTTGCAAACAAAAACGTCAGAGATTTCCGGATCGCTACCCTGTTTTACAAATCTGAGGTGTACAGCGGGGAGTATCAGATCGACTATTTCGGAATGGAAATCCCGGACAGGTTTATTGTGGGATACGGCCTGGATTACCGGGAACAGGGAAGGAATCTGCGCGACGTCTATCAAATAAAACAGCAGTCCATGATCAATCTAGTGCTATTCGGCAAACCCGGGGCCGGGAAAGGGACCCAGGCGGCCTTCCTCAAAGACAAATACGACCTGAAGCACATTTCCACCGGAGATGTATTCCGGTACAATATGAAAAACGGCACCGAGTTGGGCAAACTGGCCCAGTCCTACATCGACAAGGGGGATCTGGTCCCGGATGAGGTCACCATAAAAATGCTGCAGGAAGAAGTGGAAAAGGCCGCCGATGCCTCTGGCTTTATCTTTGACGGGTTTCCAAGGACCGCAGCCCAGGCTGAAGCCCTTGACAACTTCCTGGAAAGCAAGGACATGAAGATCCATGCGACCATTGCTCTGGAAGCGGATGATGAGGTCCTCATCGGGCGGCTCCTTGAAAGGGGGAAGGTCAGCGGAAGGTCCGATGACCAGGACGAGGCCAAGATCCGCAACCGGTTTGAGGAATACAATCGCAAGACCGCACCTCTGAAAGCCTTCTACCAGAAGCAGGGAAAATTCCACAGCGTCAATGGTGTTGGGGAAATAGCGGAAATCACCGAACGTCTTTCCAGGGTCATAGAGAGCCTTTGAGGCCTTCTGCTTCAGAGTAGAACCCTAATTCCAATCCATGACTGAGGGCAATTTTGTCGACTATGTCAAGGTCCACCTGACTTCCGGGAACGGGGGTGCCGGTTCCAAACACCTGAGACGGGAGAAATTCGTCGCGAAGGGAGGACCGGACGGGGGAGATGGAGGCCGTGGCGGGCATGTGATCATACGTGGCAACAAGAACCTGTGGACCCTTTTAGGGTTTAAATTCAAAAGACATTTCCGGGCCGGTCATGGGGAGAATGGCGGGAAGCAACGCAGTACCGGGGCCAACGGGGAGGATGTAATTCTGGAGGTGCCCCTGGGCACGGTAGTTCGGGACAGCGAGACCGGAGCCGTCCTCTTTGAGATAACCGAGGACGGACAGGAGGAAATCTCCGTCAGGGGCGGAATGGGCGGACGTGGTAACTGGCATTTTAAGAGTGCCACCAACCAAACCCCGAGGTACGCCCAGCCGGGGATCCCGGGGGAGGAGAAAAACCTGACCCTGGAATTAAAGGTCCTGGCGGATGTGGGCCTGGTGGGTTTTCCCAATGCCGGGAAATCCACGCTGCTCTCTGTGCTTACCTCGGCCAAACCCAAGATTGCGGATTATGAATTCACGACCCTCAAACCCAATCTGGGGATTGTGCAGTACCGGGATTTCAAAAGTTTTGTGGTGGCTGATATCCCGGGCATTATTGAAGGGGCTTCCGAAGGTAAAGGGCTGGGACACTACTTCCTGAGACACATCGAACGCAATGCAGTCCTGCTTTTCATGGTTCCGGCAGACAGTGCGGATATTTCGAAGGAATACGAGATTTTGCTGGAAGAGCTCCGCAAATACAATCCCGAGCTGATGGACAAAGAGCGATTGCTGGCCATCTCGAAATGCGACATGTTGGATGCCGAACTCATCTCGGAAATGCGGGAAGAACTCGCCACGGAATTACCGGGAATATCCCCGGTTTTTATCTCCTCGGTTTCCGGCCTGGGGATTGCCCGCCTCAAGGACCGCCTCTGGGAGCTGTTGAACGATTAATACCCCATCCCGTTTTCGGTTTTACCAGGGATTCTGTACCTTTTTTGGAAATTCCCACCCATGCGAAGAAGCGGATTGCTATTCCTGGTACTGTTAATTGGTTGTGCGCCCGTCCGTGTGCAGTACGATTACGACCCGGCGGTTGCCTTTGGGAATTACAGCAGTTATAACTTTGTGGCAGACCTGGATACGGGCCTTAGCGAGCTCGATGAGCGCCGGCTTTTGCAGGCTGTAGGCAATGTCCTGCAAAACCGGGGATACCAGCTTTCGGAGGATCCGGACATGGTCCTGAACATTTACTCCTATCTCTATGAGGACCCGGACCAGTCCAGTATTGGTTTCGGCATGGGAGGTACCGGGGGAAATGTCGGAGGGGGGGTCTCTGTTGGCGTACCCCTGAACTCAGGCCAGCTCCGGCGCGAGATCATCTTTGAGTTTCGAGATGCCCGTCAGGGCAGGTCCCTTTGGCAGGCCGTCAGCGAGGATCGTTTTAACGATGGCGTTTCCCCTCCGAAACGGGAAGCGCGTTTTCTGGCGATTGCCACGAAGGTCTTTGAGGGATTTCCTCCCAAATAACCTTTCGACGTCCACAGGGTTGTCTGCGACCTGGACACTCCCTTGTCCTGGCTGTACAACATCTATTCCCACCCTGGAATACAGGCCTTATTTGGCTTGCTCAAAGCAATGCCAACAGAACTGTTTTTCCTTCTTTTTCTGTAACAAATTGCCCATCCCCAAGACTAGTATTCAGAGGTCATGCAGGGCCTCAAAGAACACATAATCAAAAACACATTTTACATGAAATTATTCTTTCAAAAACGACGCATTTCAATGGTCCTGTTCGCATTCCTGCTGTTGGGAGTGCAGGTAATGGCACAGGACCTTACGGGGGCCTGGAAGGGCAACCTCGAAGTACAGGGAATGGAGATCCCCCTGGTTTTTCATCTGGAAAAAGAAGGGGATCAGTACAAGGCTACCATGGATAGCCCTTCCCAGGGTGCCACGGGGATTCCGGTGGATGAGACCACCTGGGCCGATGGATCCCTGACCCTGGATGTCCGGGCAGCCGGCATCAAGTATGTGGCCAGCCTGGAGGGAGAAACCCTTGAGGGCACCTTTTATCAGGCCGGGATGGAGCTCCCGCTGGTCCTTCAAAGGGGGGAGGCCACCCTTCCCGGGAATCCGGAGCTCGTGACCACCGATGCAGCATTAGACGCCCTTGCGGCCGTGGATCAGGGGAATTACCGCTATTCCGTGGAGGATTACTTTGCCAGGCCCAAGGCCTCTACCTTCCGGTTCTCCCCGGATGGAAAGTACCTCTCCTACCGCGAAAAGGACGAGAACGGCAAAAGGCATATCTACGTCAAGGAACTCAGCACCGGCAATGTGACACGGGCCATAGAGGAAAAGGAAGAACTGGTACGTGGATACGGCTGGGTAAACAATGAACGCCTTGTTTATGCCATGGACAAAGGAGGTAATGAGAACTACCATATTTATGCGGTAGACCTCGACGGATCCGACCTGGTGGACCTGACCCCGTATGATGGGGTGCGCGCCAGCATCCTGGAACTGGTCAAGGAGGACAAGCAGCACATCATCGTGAGCATGAACAAGAACAACCCCCAGGTGTTCGAACCCTACAGGGTCCATGTGCGCAGTGGGGAGACCGAGCAGCTCTATTCCAATGAAGACATTGCCAACCCCATTATGGGGTATGATTTTGACAAGGATGGCAACCTCAGAGGTTTTGTGAAACTACGGGACGGGGTGGAACAGGACATTTACTACGGAGGGGAGGATGGCTCCTTCAACCTGCTGAAAAGCCTGGACTGGAAGGACAATTTCGGTATTATGGAGTTTGCGTATACCACGCCAAACCCACACGATGCCTATGTGCTTACCAACCTGGAATCCGACAAGGCGGAGATCGTTCTCTATGACCTGAAGGAGGATAAAGCGATAAGAACCATGTTTGCCCATGAAGCATTCGACGCTGGCGGCATGGGCACTTCCAGGAAGCGCGACTGGGAAGTGGACTATTTTGTCTACGAAGGGGCCAAAACGGAAATCGTCCCGGTAAGCGATACCTATAAGGAGTTGCATGAAAAAATTACGGAGCGATTCCCCGGAAAGCAGTACAGCATCCCGGATGTAACCGATGAGGAAGACAAACTCCTGATTTTCGTGCAAAGCGACAAGCTCTACGGAACCTATTACCTCTACGATGTGGTGAAGGATGAGATCTCCGAGCTCTACAACCTGATGCCCCAACTGAAGGAGGAGGATATGGCCGAAATGCGCCCCATCACCTTTAAGAGCCGGGACGGGATTACCCTGCATGGGTATATTACCCTTCCAAAGGCGGCCCTGCAAGGGGAGAAGGTGCCTGTGGTTGTGAATCCACACGGCGGGCCACAGGGAATCCGGGATTCCTGGGGCTTTAACCCGGAGGCCCAGTTATTTGCCAGCCGGGGGTATGCCACCCTTCAGGTAAACTTCCGGATCTCCGGGGGATATGGAAAGGAATTTCTCGTGTCCGGCTTCAAGCAGATTGGCCGGAAAGCCATGGACGAGGTGGAGGACGGACTTCAGGGGGTGAGCGACCAGGGCGGGG
>JAWWDW010000021.1:0-11782 GCA_033719735.1 Robiginitalea sp.
GGTAGCGCGTCATGGCATCCCGGGTCCTCCCCGCAGCCGAACGGGCACTACTCTGGATTCGCCTCAATTCTGCCCTGGCGATGGATGGAATGTCCGACTGGCTGGTGGTCACGGCGGTGGACTTTCTGTACCCCCCGAAGTCGGGGAGCTTACGCTGGCTCTCTGCCGTCAAGAGGTATTCCAGACGTTCCACATGGGCCTTTTGGAGGTTCCTGCGGTAGGTGTCTATAGCGCGTCCCGACCTGAGCTCAGACCAGACGCCCTCCCGAAGGTCATCCATCATTTCCAGCAGGCTGTAGGCCTCTTCTCCGTTTAAAGCTTCGTTTTCGATAAGTCGTGCCAGTTTGCCGAGACTGAGCATGCGGTTCAGGGTCCTTACCTGTATGGCACGTATACGCTCTACGGCCCCGGAATACTCTGTTTTTGAAAATATGTTGTTGTCCAGCAACCACTCAGGGGTGCTGAAGAGTTCTTCCTGGAGGAAGGCCATGCATTTCTCCTGATGGGCCTTGTCTACATGGGTGTACACCGGTCCCTCCTGGTCGTAGGTCTTGTAGTACTCGTACACCCCTCCGATGTTATTGGCCACGTGGCCCATATAGCGGTTGAACTGACTGATTACCTGCCCGTACATCTCTGAAAGGTCGTCGTAATTCTTGCCTTTTTCAGCCGTCCAGGTCTCCAGGTTGGGAACGATGCGTTTCAGGTTCATGATCCCGTAGGTACTGGCCTTTACAGCATCGTCTCCCAGGTCTTCGGTCTGGGAGCTCGGGTCTACCACATCCCCTGCCTGCTGGTGGCCGAACCTGTAGAGCGGGTCCCCGGCGTGTTCCAGGATCCATTCGTCCAGGATGGGTTTTTCCTCTTCGGCCGTTTTGTCCGGGATGGGCCGGTAGCCCCACCGGATGGCGTACTTATCGTAAATCCCGATATTGGGCATAAGTGCAACCCCTTCGTCCCCGGGTTGGGCCACGTAATTGAACCGGGCGTAGTCCATAATGGAGGGCGCGGTCCCGTATTTCTGTGTGAATGTGGCCGACCGGAGCGAATCCACGGGGTAGGCTACGCTACTGCCCATGTTGTGTGGAAGTCCGAGGGTGTGTCCTACCTCGTGGGAGGACACAAAGCGGATCAGCCGGCCCATGACTTCATCGTCGAATTCCACATTGCGCGCATTCGGGTTGATTGCCGCGGTCTGCACAAAGAACCAGCCCCGAAGCAGGGACATGACGTTGTGGTACCAGTTGATGTCCGACTCCAGTATTTCACCGCTCCTGGGGTCACTTACGTGGGGCCCGTTAGCATTCGGGATGGGCGAGGCGAGGTACCGCACCACGGAATAGCGCACATCCTCAGGCGACCAGTCCGGGTCTTCCTCCGGGCTTGGCGGGTCTTTGGCGATAATCGCGTTTTTAAAACCAGCAGCCTCAAAGGCTACCTGCCAGTCCTCGATCCCCTGTTTGATGTAGGGGACCCATTTTTTGGGTGTGGCCCGGTCCACATAGTACACGATGGGCTTTTTGGGCTCAACCAGTTCCCCCCGCTCAAATTTTTCAAGGTCTTCATCCCTCACCTCCAGGCGCCAGCGGTCCAGGAACCGGACCGTTTTGCTTTTCTGGGCATCCAGGCCATAGTCTACCTGCCCGCGTGCAAACCAGCCCACGCGCTCGTCGAAATACCTTCTTTTCATGGGGTTTTCCGGTAGCAGGATCATGGAGTTGTTGATCTCCACGGAAATGGACCCGAGGCTGCCGTTGGAAGGGGGATCACCCGCCAGGTAGGTTTTGACGTGGCGCCCTTCGATATTCAGGGGGTAGCTGCGGATGTCTTCGATATAGCTCCGGTCCCCGTCAAGCCTGGTGATCTTGTAGCGCTTGCGGTAACGGTCCGGCATGCCCAGGGCCTTTACGTCCTTGGTAAACAGGTCGTCGATCTCGATCACGGTGGCCTCGCTCACGGAATCTTTCTTGATGGCTTTGATGTCGAAGGCGAAGAGGACCGGTTCAAAATTCGAGTTGACGACCGCTTCGTGGACCGGAAGCGAATCAGCCGCGACGATGTCGTGGCTCACTACCCGGAGCAGCACCTTTTTGGGCTTTTTCTCCCAGCGGAGCACCTGGGTATTGATCTTTCCGCCCCCAAAACCAATCCCGGAGGCGGTTTTGGCAATCCGGCTTACCATCAGCATTTCCCGCCCAAACAGGGAATCGGGAATTTCGTAATAGGTCTTGTCGTCTACCTTGTGGACATCGAAGAGGCCCTTATCGGTCTCTGCCTCTTTGGTAATGACTTTCCCGTAGGGTTTGATGCCATTTTTCTTCCCGTTGTCCTTTTTGGACTGTTCCGTGGGTTCCTTTTTTTTCTTTTTCTTGAAAAGTTGGGCCTCTGAGGTTTGCAGGGCGCCAAAGATCATGAGGACCAGCCAAAGCCTGGTCAGGAGTACTCTTTTCTGCATGTTACATGTGTGATTTTGGATCGTTTGGTCCCCAAAGAACTTAAAAAATCCAGGAAACTCATGTTAATAAAATCATAAGTGATCCGCTGTGGACTCCCCGATGAAATTTGATAACCTGCTGAACATAAAGGGAGTAAGGACGTCGAAAAAAAATGGTAGGACCAGGCATTGCTCCCAAAGGATTGTTAAGCAGTAGGGGAGGGTTGTAACATTTCAGGTGCGGCCACGTCTATTTATATACAACCGCTTCATTTACTTCTGTATAGAGAAGCGCCCACATATAGATGATAGAAGGTCTCAATTCTGTCGGTAGTTTGAATTAGTTAGAAGGAAAGCCCCTGCAGTGCGGGGGTTTTTCTTTTTAGAAAAGCAGCGGCATCACAAACTGGAAAACCAGGACCAGCAGCAGGATGGAAAGGCAATTGAGGATAAAACCGACCCGGGCCATCTGGTGTACCTGTATATAACCGCTGGCAAAGACAATGGCGTTGGGAGGCGTGGCCATGGGCAGCATAAAGGCACAGCTGCTGGCGATGGTAACGGGGATCAACAGGTGCAGCATGGGGATGTCCAGGCCTATGGCGATGCCGGCCACCACCGGTGCCAGTACGGCCACCAGGGCTACATTGCTCATCAGTTCCGTCATAAAAAGCATGAGTGCGATCAGGAGGAAGGCACTGAAAAGCACGCTGATTTCAGCGTTGGCAATGGTGCCCGAAACCAGGTCGACCAGGCCGCTGGAGGACATGCCGCGTGCCAGGGCCAACCCGCCCCCGAAGAGGATCAGGATTCCCCATGCCAGTCGGGTGGTGTCTTTCCAGGTCAGGATGAATTCCCCCCTTTTCAGGTTGTAGGGGAGGGCGAAGAGGGAGATGGCACCGACCATGCTGATTCCCGCATCGGACAGGGCCAGCCCCGGTATCCACCGGTTGATCAGGGTGCGGAAGACCCAGAGGAAGACCGTGAGCCCGAAAATGGAAAGCACCATTTTTTCGCGGGGGCTGGGAGGGCCGAGCTTTTGGAGCTCTTCCCGGATCACGGACCGGGAGGCGCCGAACTCCAGGCCCTTACAGGGGAACATCCATTTGACCAGGACTACATAACAGATGCTGATCAGGATCAGGGAAAGCGGGAGGCCGATGGTCATCCAGCGCAGGAAGGAGATCTCGATCTGGTATTCGTTCTCAAGGAGGCCGATGAGCACGGAGTTGGGCGGCGTTCCGATCACCGTGGCGATTCCCCCGGAGTTGGCCGAAAAGGCGATCCCAAGCATCACACTCAGGGCAAAATTCTTGTCTTTTTTGGTAAACCCGTCCTCGTCATCGATCAGCAGGTGTATCACGGAAAGGGCAATGGGCAGCATGACCACGGTACTGGCGGTGTTGCTGATCCACATGCTCAGGGTGGCTGTGGCAATCATGAATCCCAAAACCACCTTCTCCGGGGTGGTGCCTGTCAGGTTGATAATGGTAAGGGCGATCCTCCGGTGCAGGTTTACCTTCTCCAGGGCCAGGGCGAGCACAAAGCCCCCGAAGAACAGGAAGATGATGGGGCTGCCGTAATTGGCTCCCACTTCCGTCATCGGCATTACATCCAGCAGGGGAAACAGCAACAGGGGCAGCAGGGCGGTGACCGAGATGGAAACGGCTTCGGTGATCCACCACAGGATCATCCAGCTGGCCGTGGCGATGACCGCATTGGCCGCAGGGCTGCCGGGGATCATATCCGGCAACAGGTTGAAAAGCACAAAGAGGACCGGCCCGAGTATCAACCCGATAGTTTTGGCTAGTTGCATGGGCCTAAGATACTACGACTCTTTTAAATGGCACATCAGGACATCCGCCTCCTTTGAGACTTCGGTAAGCCCGAGTTTGGTCAGTCCCTTGATGCCCTTGTCCCAGGCCTTGTTGCTGAGGCCAGCAGCATTTTTAAGATCTGCTAGCGGAATGGGGTTGTTCTGCTTCAGCACTTCGAGGATCGCCTTCTCGTTGTCCTTCAGGTTGAGGGGCTTCTTTTCGGGCCGCATCTGCGGGAAGAACAGGACCTCCTGTATGGAGGCATTGTCGGTCAGCAGCATCACCAGGCGGTCAATCCCGATCCCGATCCCGGAGGTAGGGGGCATGCCGTACTCCAGGGCGCGTAGGAAATCCTGGTCGATGAACATGGCCTCGTCATCCCCTTTTTCGGAGAGCCTGAGCTGCTCTTCAAAGCGCTCCCGCTGGTCGATCGGGTCGTTGAGCTCCGAGTAGGCGTTGGCGATCTCCTTCCCGTTGATCAGCAGCTCAAAACGCTCCGTAAGGCCGGGTTTTGAGCGGTGCTGTTTGGTGAGCGGGCTCATTTCCTTCGGGTAGTCGGTGATAAAGGTGGGCTGCACGTAGTGGTGCTCACACAATTCCCCGAAAATATGGTCGATGATCTTCCCGGCTCCCATGGTCGGGTCTATTTCCACTTCCAGCTTTCCGGCCACCTCCCGGAGCTGGGTCTCGTCCATGCCGCTCAAATCATATCCTGTATGCGTCTGTATGGCTTCCAGGATGGGAACCCTCGGATAGGGTGCCTTCAGGTCTATGACCTGCTCCCCCACCTGTATTTTGGTCTCCCCGTTGGCCTCCCGGGCCACCCGTTCCAGCAGTTGTTCGGTCAGCTCCATCATCCAGTGGTAATCCTTGTAGGCCACATAGAGCTCCATAACCGTGAATTCCGGGTTGTGGGTCCGGTCCATCCCCTCGTTCCTGAAGTCCTTGGAAAACTCATAAACCCCGTCAAAGCCACCTACGATCAGCCGTTTGAGGTAGAGCTCGTTGGCAATCCGCAAATACAGCGGAATGTTGAGGGCGTTATGGTGGGTTACGAAAGGCCTGGCCGTTGCCCCACCCGGGATCGGCTGCAAAATGGGGGTCTCCACCTCGAGATAGCCCTTCTCATTGAAGAACTTGCGGATGCTGTTGGTGATGCGGGTTCGTTTCAGGAAGGTCTCCCGAACCTGCGGGTTCACCACCAGGTCCACGTACCGTTGCCGGTAGCGGAGTTCGGGATCGTTGAATTCATCGTATACCCGGCCTTCGGCATCGGTCTTTGGCAGGGGCAGGGGTTTGAGGGATTTGCTCAGGAGGACAAACTTCTTTACCAGCACCGTTTTTTCCCCCACCCTGGTTTTGAAGAGGGTGCCTTCAACTCCTATGAAATCGCCTATGTCCAGGAGCTTTTTGTAGACCTCGTTGTAGAGGGTCTTGTCCTCCCCGGGGCAGATCTCGTCCCGGTTGAAGTAGAGTTGCACCCGCCCCTGGCTGTCCTGCAGCTCGGCGAAGGATGCTTTTCCCTGGATCCGGCGTGACATCAGCCTTCCGGCAAGCACCACCTCCCGGCCTTCTTCGAAGTTCTCCTGCACATCGATCGTGTGGTCGGTCACCGGAAACATGGGGGCGGGATAGGGATCGATACCCAACTCCCTGAGTTGCTTTAATTTCTCTCTTCGTACGATTTCCTGCTCCGAAAGTTGCATGTCCTAATGATTTGAGCCGCAAAATTACATTATTTAGAAAAAGCGGACAGCAGCTTTTGCCTAATTGACGGGATCCATGGCCTTCCACTATGTATTTATGACAAAACTCATAGAATTTTCAGCCTCCCGTGCCTTCTTTTGTCTCCTGTTTGCCTGGCACTTCCACAGAGAAAACATCAACATGAAGCTGCCCTTCAAACACCTTACTGAAGATCTCATTTTGTAAAATAAACCGGATTATGAAAAATCACTTTTTTGCGTTCCTCCTGCTCCTGGGAGGGATGGCAACCCTTGCCGGCCAGGACCTGGCCCCGTACATCAAGGTCGTCCAATCACAGGAATCCATACAGGCCCTTTCAGAGCGGGTCATTGATGCCCTGAAACAACAGGGGTTTGAGGTCCTGGGGACCTACCATCCTGCCAACAGGGGGTCCCTGCAGGCAATCGCCTTCACCCGGAAGGACCTAAAAAACACGGCCGTAAAGGTTGCGGACCGGGGCGCCCTGGGCGCTGTAATGAAAGTGGGCCTGGTGGCCGAAGAGGGTAAGGTTACCGTCTCTTACACCAATCCCGACTACCTCCTGCGGGCGTATTTGAGGGAGGACTACAATACATACAAAGGGATCTTGGAGGCCTTCGCCGCGGATTTGAAAAAAGCCATGTCTGTGGTCGGTACCGATTTCACCCCCTTCGGCGGAACGGTAAGGGCCGACAAACTCAAGGAATATCACTACAAGATCATGATGCCGTATTTCACCGATCCGGTGACCCTGGGGGAATACGCCTCCTTTGAAGAAGGGTTGAGGACCATCGAAAGCAACCTGAAGGGGAAGAAGGGGAATACCGTAAAGGTGTATCAACTGGTGTATCCGGAAAAGAACATTGCTGTCTTCGGGGTTGGCCTGAGGGATTCGGAGGAAGGTGAATCCCATTTTTTACCGAAAATCGGCGTGGAACATGCGGCTGCGATGCCCTACGAGATCATTTTGCAAAACAAGACGGCCACCATGCTGCATGGCAAATACAGGATTGCCCTGCACTGGCCGGACCTGAGCATGGGGACCTTTATGAAGATCATGAGCACCCCAGGCGACATCGAAGACGCCCTGGAGGCGGTTTGTACACCCGGGACGTCCGATTCGAGATGACGGTAACCCGGGGATGATTTCCCGCTCCTGGTGCTGCATTGAAGCATGACAAAAAGCCCCCACCGAAGGGGGTTTTTTTGTGTTGTGATGTAACAATTTCCAACGTATTGTGTCCAATAGGTACGACCTTTTTGATCTATTAATGCCATGAGTTTCCTGCGCGTGTTGCTGGCCATCATTTTTCCGCCCCTTTCCGTCATAGGCAAGGGTTGTGGTTCCTTTTTAATTGTGCTACTTTTGACCTTATGTGGATGGGTTCCAGGGGTGATCGCCGCCCTGATCATCCTCAACAATCCTAATTGAGCAACCGTGAAAAAGTTAAAAATAGCCGCTGCCCTGTTAACCGGGCTCCTGTGGACTTCCTGCCATTTTACCGAGGAGATCCATTTAAACGAAGATGGGTCCGGGAGCATTGCCCTGAGCTTTGACGGGTCGCAACTCCTGTCCCTGTCGGACAGTGCGACGGTGGCCGAGCAGCCAAAACGGCTGGATTCCGTAGTCCGGTTCTCGGATGTGCTGGACGAAAAAAGGGACAGCATTCGGAAACTGCCGCCAGAGGAGCAACAGCGGCTGGAAAAATTGCGGCCCTACGAGATGCGTATGATCACCGACCACGAGGCGGGGGAGATGCGCTTTATCCTCTCCCGCAAATTCAGGGAAATCTCGGAAGTGGGGGATGCCTTCAATGCTTTCCAGGATGCCGGTGCCCTGGACCCTGCCAAAGGGGAAAACACCCCCATGGAGCCGACGGACCAGGTATCCCAAAGCACGGAAGTGGTATACAGCTTTAAGGGAAACACCTTTAGCCGCCGTGGCATTGTTGTGGATTCGGTCCTGCACCAGCAGCGGATCGACAGCCTGAGGGGGAGCGAGTCCTTCCTGGAGGAGTCCACCTACAAACTCGAAATCCACTTTCCCCGCAAGGTCCGGTCTGCCAGTGTCAAAAATGCCACCCTTTCCATGGACGGAAAAACGCTTTTCTACGAGGTGGCCTTCCTGGACTACCTTCTCAAGCCGGAAGTGCTCGACCTGGAAGTCCTTTTAGAGGACTGAATCCGGGATCAGGGAATTGCCTGAACAACCTTTGGGTTATGGACCGGTTGCGTACCTTTGCGGCATGAACAAAAAAGTTGCCTTTGAGGACCTCGGGTTCCGGGATTACAAGACCGTCTGGGATTACCAGGAGCAGCGGTTTCAGGAGATCCTGAACATCAAGATACAGAACCGGAGGCAGGGTACCGAACAACCCACTCCCAATTACTTTCTTTTTGTGGAACACCCCCACGTCTACACCCTGGGGAAGAGTGGGGATGAGGGGAACCTGCTGGTTTCCGCCCAGCAGTTAACCGAAAAGGGGGCCCGGTTCTACCGGATCAACCGGGGCGGGGACATCACCTACCACGGACCCGGTCAGGTGGTGGGATACCCCATCCTGGACCTGGACAATTTTTTTACCGACATCCACAAATACCTCCGCCTGCTGGAAGAGATGATCATCCGTACCCTTGCGGAATACGGGCTACAGGGAGAACGCTCCAAAGGGGAGACCGGGGTGTGGCTGGACGTGGGAACTCCCGGGGCACGAAAGATTTGTGCCATGGGGGTGCGGGCCAGCCGTTGGGTTACCATGCATGGCTTTGCCCTGAACGTCAATACGGACCTCTCGTATTTTGACCTTATGATCCCCTGCGGGATCCGCGGGAAGGGCGTGACCTCCCTCAGCCGTGAACTGGGGCGGCACGTTCCCATGGATGAGGTGAAGCAGAAATTGACCGCACACTTCCTCAGCCTTTTTGAGGCCACCTAAGCGAAGGTAAATGTGCATTACCGGCGGATCCGGTATACCCTGATGGCGTTGTCCCGATACGGGACCACCAGTTCCGGATTCCTTCCTTCATCCATATCGGCCATATCCGGCGGGCCGCTGCCCTCCACCGGAAACCCGGGTACCGGGGCAGCCGTGCTCCGGAAAAGGAATACCTGCTGGCTTTGCAGGTCGGTAACGGCCACATAGATGATGTCAAAGAGGTAGAAGATACGGGGCCTTGAATAAACCCCCAGTTCCAGTTCCTTTTTGTTCCCCTTCACCTGAAAACGGTTGTCGTCCATAAAGGCCAGGGTCTTGATGGTGGCATCCATCCCGTGTTCCGGGTTCAGGTTGAGCTTTGTACGGGTTACCCTGCCCCGGGTATCGATTTGGATCAGGTTCCCGTCCCGCTCTGTGAAGGCAAACCCACTGCGGTACAAAAAGACCGGATTCGCTGAAAACTCAAACCGTTCCCGTACCCGGATCCGCGCATCGCCCACCCGATTGAGGATTTTCAGCTCCCCGTTTTCCAGTTGGAACACCAGGTAGTCACGGCTGCCTATCCGGATATGTTTGGGCACCGAGATAACCGGGCTTGCCGCTTCCCTGAACTTAAAACCGCTGACGTCCCTGCCGCTCCCGTCGAACATAAAAACCTTCGTGCCCTGGGTCACCACCAGGCGGTAGTTCCGGTTCTCTTCGTAATCAAATACCGCCAGGGGCCCGAGATTACCCCCCGGGAAATCCTTCGGGAAGGGGGGGACCTGCTTTCCGTCCCGGTCCAGGACCATCAGCTTTGAATTCGTGGTAAAGGCCATCTGAAGCCGGCCGTTCCGGAAAAGGTCCACCTGATGGATGTCCCCCTGAATAGGCCCGGGAAGTTCTTTTTTCCAGAAAAGGGATCCCGTGTTGGAAAAGAGGTAAAGCGTGTTGTTTTCGTCCTGTACGGCGACGTCCATCTCCCCGCTTCGGTGGTTTTTTAGGAACTGGGGCCGGCTGTAGGCCGGAGCTTCCAGGGTGGCTGTGAATACTTCACTGACCTGTGGGTTTTCATCCTCAAGGATTTCCGTGTCCCTGAACTGGTAGGTGCGAAGGGGAAAATCGTCTTCGAGGTTCATCTGGGCCGTGGCCAGATAGCCTTCCGGCAGCCTTTCAATGAAGCCTTGGGGAAGCCCGGTCAGGGCCAGGGAATCTGCAAGGATCCTGGAAGATCCGGGATTTTCAGAAATAAAAAGGCTGCTGGATTCCGTGGCCAGCAAGGGCTGTAGTTTCCCGAATCGGGGGGTGGTGGCGTAGGTGGCCTTGCGGTTGTGGGCGCTGATGAGGCTTTGCAGGCCCTCATAATCCTGGGCAAAGACAAAGGCATCCTCGATGACGCCGTAATAGGTGGGTTGTGGCCAGCGGTCGAGCAGGGGGGCAAAGGCCTCCTGAAGCAGGTTGTTTTCGCCCAGGGGGTAGACCACGGTCCCCTGGAAATCACTGCCTTCCCCCTGAAGCGGCCTGAGGGCTTCTTCCACTCCCGGTGGATTTGAGGCGTGCAGCACCAGAAGCAGGCCCTGGCCCGTCTCCAGCAGGCTCACCTGTTCCACGCTTTGGAGGAATTCGCCATGCGCGTTCCCCCCTCCGGCATGGCGTCCCTGGTTTTCCCCGAATTGCCCGGGTTCCTCTAGGGAGTAGGATACCCAGGCCGTGGTTTCTGCCGGGATGATTTCGGCCACCCGCTGCAGGGGCAGGACCGGGATGCGCCTCAGTACGCTCTCCATCCCGGAAGTGGAATCCACCGCGGCCTCCATAGACTGGAGTAGCAGGGACCCTGAGCCGGTTTGGATGTCATAGGCAGCCCAGGTCTGGTCCCGGGGAGTCGTTTTCGCCCGGGGTTTGGGGCCCTTTTCCGAAAAGGGGTCCGGAGATCCGGGGGGCAGCAACAGGGTTGCCTGGGCCAGGGGGTTGGCGGCCCGCAAGGCCTTTTCAAGACCCGGAGGGGGCAAACCCTTTTGCTCCAGGGCATACCTCAGGTAGGAAGCCGAGGGGCTGACCAGGCCGAGTCCCTCGTGCACCTGAAAATGCAGCCCTGTGGAATCCGGGAGCTGCCATCCCGGCTGTGAAGGGGTGCTTTCGGTTGTGGAGGTGCTTTTTGGGTTCAGGCTGTCCGTTTGAGGCTTTACTTCGGGGATGATAAGCATCCACGCATCCGCGGGTTGGGTGGGGTCCGCGGATACGAGCAGCGATCCGGAAGGAGGGTCGAGGGCCAAAACCGTATCCAGTGCAGGCTGCCAGGGGCTCGGCTCCTGTGCTTTAAGGAGGGATTCAAACAGGGGTGAATTCCGGTAATCCGACCGGAATTGTTCGGTTTCATTGAATTTCAGGACCCTTTCCGAGGTAACCGGCACCAGCTGTATCGGCTCTGCCGCAGGGGGAGCCACCGGGGTACACGAGGGGAAGAGTGCCAAGAGGGGTGCGAAAAGTAAGGTCTTAAGAATTTTCATCGATCGGGATTGCTCCCTGCAAAAGTACTACCTAGAACGCTATTTTCAATTGCTCCCCCAGCAACCGGAAACTCCTCCGGTGGTGTGGGGTAGGCCCGTATTCCCGGAGCGCCTCCCGGTGTGCCCGTGTCGGATACCCTTTGTTCTTGTACCACTGGTACTGGGGGAATTCCTCGTGCAGTTTGCGCATCAGCGCATCCCGGGCAGTTTTTGCCAGGATGGAGGCGGCCGCAATGTTCAGGAACCTCCCATCCCCTTTGATAAGGCAGTGATGGGGGATGTCCTGGTAGGTAGTAAACTTGTTGCCGTCCACGGCTATGGCTGCCGGCCGTCGGGCCAGTTTGTCCAGGGCCTTGTGCATGGCCAGGATGGAGGCCCTGAGGA
>JAWWDW010000022.1:0-11702 GCA_033719735.1 Robiginitalea sp.
GGCCGGTCCGGACCTTCCATCCAAACCGGATCTTCCACAGGGTCAGAAACCTGCAGGAATGCCATAGCCCCCTCTTTTGATTCGGCCTGGGTGAGTTCAGGTTCTGACACTTTGGCGGGTTCGGAAGATTCAGGGGCTTGCGCTTCAGAGCTCAGGGCGATTCCTGCCTGGTCCGTTTTGGAAGATTCCTGTTTGGATTGCCTTTCCTGTTTTGGCTCCAAAACCGGGGCTTCTTCCCCGGAGGCTTCCACTACCGGGGCCGTATTCGTCAAAGGTTCCGGGCGCTCCCAAAAAAACACCAAGCCCGCCAGGAAAACGACACTGGCAGCCGCCAGGCCCAGCCACCAGCGAGGCTTCCGGCGACGACCGGGACCTTCCCCGTCCAATCTTTCAGCAATCCGTCCCCAGGCATCTTCGCTGGGGCGGACTTCCCGGGAGCGCAGTCGTTTTTTGAGCTCTTTTTCAAATTCAACGGGTGCCATAATATTGTATTGAAGTTTCTTTTAATTGTTGCTGTAACTGTTTGCGGGCCTTGTAAAGCTGGGATTTGGAGGTGTTTTCCGAAATCCCTAAAACCTCAGCTATCTCCGCATGTTTGTACCCCTCCACCGCGTAAAGTGTAAAGACCAGCCGATATCCTTCCGGTAGTGAGTCGATCAGGTATTCGAGGGCTTCGAGTTGATAAGGGTCTGCGAGATTCTCCGGCACTCCGGATTCAACCATCCGGGTGTCGTCAAAGACGACAAATTGCCGTTTTCTAAGGTAGTCGATGGCCTCCCGGACCATGATGCGCCGAACCCAGCCTTCAAAACTCCCTTCAAACCGAAACCCGGGCAGGTTCCTGAACACTTTCACAAAGCCTTCGATCATCACATCCTCCGCAAAGTGGGCATCCTTTATGTAGCGCCGGCACAGGGCGAGCATTTTCGGGGCATAGCTGTCGTACAGCGCCTTCTGGGCTTCCCTGTGGCCTGAAGACGCCCGGCGGATCAGCTTCTTTTCGTGCTGGAGCAATGAAATAATCTTCACCTTCATGAGTGCTTCTATCTATACAGACGAGAGAATCCAAACGATGGTTGCCCGGCCTTAAAATTTTTTATGTGAAGGATCCAGGTCCCTAAATCTTTCGGTCCACCACGTAATTCACCATAAGCTCCAGGGAATCCCGATAGGCCGACCGGGGATAGGCGGCCAACACCTCCATGGCGAGGTCCCGGAACTCGAGCATCTTTTTCTGGGCATACTCCAGTCCGCCGGAGTCTTTTACATAGGCGATGACCTCCCGGACGCGTTTGCGGTCCTTATTGTGGTTTTTTACCGAATTGATGAGCCATTTCCGCTCTTTGTCGGGTGCATTGTTAAGGGCATAGATCAGGGGGAGGGTCATTTTCTGTTCCTTGATATCGATTCCGGTGGGTTTGCCAATACGCTGCTCTCCGTAGTCAAAAAGGTCGTCTTTTATCTGGAAGGCCATCCCGCAGAGTTCCCCGAACTTACGGAAGACTTCTACTTCCTCCGAGTCCGGTCGGACGGAAGCTGCCCCGAGGCTGCAACAGGCAGCTATAAGGGTAGCGGTTTTCTGACGGATGATCTCGTAATACACCGCTTCGGTAATATCCAGGCGCCGGGCCTTTTCGATCTGCAGCAGCTCTCCTTCACTGATTTCCCGCATGGCCACGGAAATGATCCGAAGCAGATCAAAGTCCCCGTTGTCTACCGAAAGCAGCATCCCCCGGGCCAGCAGGAAGTCCCCGACCAAAACGGCGATCTTGTTTTTCCAAAGGGCGTTTATGGAGAAGAAGCCTCGGCGTTTGAAACTGTCGTCCACCACGTCATCGTGGACCAGGCTGGCGGTGTGGATCAGTTCGATCACCGACGCCCCGCGATACGTACGCTCGTTGACTTCCCCATCATTGAGCAACTTGGCCGTCAGGAACACGAACATGGGGCGCATTTGCTTTCCCTTGCGGTTGACGATGTAATAGGTGATGCGGTTCAGAAGGGGGACCTGGGACTTCATGGAATCGTGAAACTTCTTCTCGAAGAGTACCATTTCACGTTCGATGGGTTCCCGGATCTGCGCGCTTACTTTCAAAAGATTCTTCGTTTCTGTCGGATGCGCGTAAAATTAACCAAAAAACGCGGGAAAAATCCTGTGTAATACACCTGTGTTTGCAGGGGATTGCTTTCTGCTGCCACATCAAGAATCCCCCGTACCCCTCCCACCAGCGGGCGCCCGGGATACCCCGGGAACGGCTAAGATCCGGAATTACTAGTATCTTTGCGGAAACCTTCCCGCGAATCCCTTTAAATCGGATTAAATGCCAAACGAAACTTCCGCCATCCGGACTGCGTATTTCAGCATCCTTTCCAATTTCCTGCTGGCGGGTATCAAGGGTTTGGCGGGGATTTTCGGGAACTCCTATGCCCTTATCGCGGATGCGATCGAATCCACCACGGATGTGTTCGCATCCATACTGGTCCTCTTGGGGCTTACCTATGCGAAAAAACCCGCAGATAAAAACCACCCGTATGGCCATGGAAAAGTGGAACCCCTGGTAACGTTTGTGGTCGTAGCTTTCCTGGTGGTGTCCGCTGGTGTAATCGTTCACGAAAGCATACAGAACATCCGCAGCCCGCAGAAAACCCCGGAAGTATGGACCCTGGCAATTCTTGCAGCAATCATCCTGTGGAAGGAGATCTCCTACCGGGTCGTGATAAAAAAAAGCCGGCAAACCGGTAGTTCGGTCCTAAGGGCAGATGCCTGGCACCACCGCAGCGATGCCATTACCTCAGTCCTGGCCTTTATCGGCATCTCCATCGCCGTGCTATTTGGGGAAGGATATGAGACTGCAGACGACTGGGCGGCTATTTTTGCCGCGGGCTTTATCCTTTACAACAGCTACCTAATTTTCAGGCCCGCTCTGGGCGAGGTGATGGACGAGCACCGCTACGACGACCTGGTAGCGCAGGTCCGTAAAGAAGCCCTGAAGGTACCGGGTGTGCTTGGGACCGAGAAATGTTTTGTGAGAAAGGCCGGAATGCGGTACCAACTCGACCTTCATGCACGGGTGGATGGGAATATTTCCGTCCGGGAAGGCCACGACATCGCCCATCGCCTGAAAGACCATCTCGGCAGCCAAATCCAGGGGCTGGGCCATGTGTTGATCCATATTGAACCCTGTGAAACCACCATGGCCGAACAAAATGGTGTTGCTGATGATCAAAAAAAACCAATTGAACCCTGAACCCTAAAATGAAGCAAAAAAAGAAGCAAAAAGCGCAACTCAGCCGCACCGACGCCCTGGCCATAGAGCGAACCCGTTTGGCAAACGAACGCACCTTCCTGGCCTATTTCCGGACCTTCATCGTATTTTTGAGTTCCGGATTTGCCATCCTGAAAATGGAGGTATTGCAGGAGATCCGGGATATCGGGTATTTCCTGACCTTCCTCGCCCCGTTCCTGCTGATCGTTGGAGTGGTCCGGTTTTTCTATGTCAAAAGGCAGGTGCGCAAGTACTACTACCCCGTTGACCTGATCGATTCCAAAAAAGGGGAATGATCTTTGGTTGCCCTGAAGCCTGAAGAAAAAAGGTCTGACCGGCTGCCATGGTAGCAGGTGAAAGGAAGTTGCAGGCGGTTGGGGTACCTTTGAGTTAGGGTGGGTGGGGGTTGCCCCCCGGATTGCCGTTCCTGCCAATCAGGAAACAGCCCCTTCTCCCCCTCCTTTATTGGCGAGCTGTCCGCAGGCTGCATCGATGTCTTTTCCCCGGGAGCGGCGTACGGTTACCGTAATGCCCGCCCCTTCAAGGGCATTCACATAGGATTGGATAGCCGGTTCGGAAGCCTGTTTGAATTCCCCGTCATCAATGGGATTGTATTCAATGAGGTTCACCTTGCAGGGTACCGCCTTGCAGAAATCCAGGAGGGCCGCCACATCCGCCGGCTTGTCATTGATCCCTTCCCAGACCACGTACTCATAGGTTATGCGGCTCCGGGTCTGCCCATACCAGTAGCCGATTGCCTCCTTCAGGTCTTCCAGGGGCATTTTGGCATTGAAGGGCATGATGGTGGTCCGCGTGGCAGCCACAGCCGAATGCAGGGACACCGCCAGGTTGCAGCGGAGGTTCTCATCGGCCAGCTTCCGGACCATCTTGGGTACCCCAGAAGTGGAGACCGTGATCCGCTTCGGGGACATGCCAAGGCCGTCTTCGGAGGTGATCATCCTGATGGCTTTCACCACATTGGGATAGTTCATCAGGGGTTCTCCCATCCCCATAAAGACAATGTTGCTCAGGGGCCTGCCGAAATACAGCCGGCTCTGCCGGTCGATCACCACCACCTGGTCATAGATCTCATCGGCATTCAGGTTTCGCATGCGCTTCAGGCGGGCCGTGGCGCAAAACCTGCAATCCAGACTACAACCCACCTGGCTGGAAACACAGGCAGTGGTACGGCTTTCCGTTGGGATCAGGACAGACTCCACGATCAGGTTGTCATGCAACCGGACCGCATTCTTGATGGTCCCGTCCGAACTGCGCTGCATTTGGTCCACCGCAATGTGGTTGATGGTAAACCGGGTGGCGAGCATTTCCCTGTGCTGCAGGGAAAGGTTGGTCATTTCCGCAAAGGTGTGGGCCCCCTTCCTCCATAGCCATTCAAAGACCTGGTCCCCCCGAAAGGCCTTCTCCCCGTACTGGGTGAAAAAGCTCCTGAGGTCCTCACGGCTCAGGGCGCGTATGTCTCTTTTCTCGGCCGTTTCCATAGTTCTAAAGTTCGTGAGTGGACCCCGGCCCGCTCCATCCTGTTACAGGATCAGCATGGCATCCCCGTAGGAATAGAAGCGGTACTGTTCCAGGATGGCCTCTTTATAGGCGCGTTTCATCAAATCGTGCCCCATAAAGGCCGACACCATCATCAGCAGGGTGGATTTGGGCAGGTGGAAGTTGGTGATCATCGCGTTTGCGATACTGAATTCGTAGGGTGGGAAAATAAACTTGTTGGTCCAACCCTCGAAGGTATTGAGCATGTGTTCGGAAGAAACCGCACTTTCCAGCCCGCGCATTACCGTGGTCCCCACGGCACATACCTTGCGCTTTTCCTGCTTCGCCTTGTTGACGACCTCTGTGGCTTTTTCATCGATGATCAGCTCCTCGCTGTCCATTTTATGCTTGGAGAGGTCTTCTACCTCCACCGGGTTAAAGGTGCCCAGGCCAACGTGCAGGGTAAGTTCCGCAAAGTCAATCCCCTTTATTTCAAGGCGCTTCAGCAGGTGCTTGGAGAAGTGCAGCCCTGCTGTGGGAGCAGCAACTGCACCTTCGTGTTTGGCGTAGATGGTCTGGTAGCGGTCCTCATCTTCCGGTTCTACGTCCCGTTTGATGTATTTGGGAAGGGGGGTCTGTCCGAGTTCCCGCATTTTACGACGGAAATCCGAATAGGCACCATCGTAGAGGAAACGCAGCGTCCGTCCCCGGGAGGTGGTATTGTCGATCACCTCCGCAACCAGGGCTTCATCTTCCCCGAAATAGAGTTTGTTTCCAATCCGGATCTTCCGGGCAGGGTCCACCAGGACGTCCCAAAGCCGTTGCTCCTGGTTCAGTTCCCGCAACAGGAAAACTTCGATCCGCGCCCCGGTCTTTTCCTTATTCCCGAACAGTCGGGCCGGGAATACCTTGGTATTGTTGAGCACCATCACATCTCCCTCGTCAAAATAATCGATCAGGTCCTTGAAAAGTTTATGTTCGATCTTGCCGGTTTCCCTGTGAATCACCATGAGTTTGGATTCATCCCGGTGTTCGGCCGGATATTCCGCCAGGAGGTCTTTGGGCAATTCGAAATTGAAATGTGATAGTTTCATAAGGTGCTGGGAGTTTTCAGTTTTGCGGCTGCAAATATACGACCGTGGCCCGGGCGATGTCAAGTAAAACGAAGGAAAACTCCCATGAAGCCTTCCGGGACATGTGCATAAATTTTGCGGGGATTCGAAAATCAACCGATAGGATTCGTATCTTGGAAGGAAAGAACAAACACTGGCAACATCCCTATGAACTCGTTCGCAACCCGCCTCGCCCCCTTGCTCCTCCTGCTTTTCTCCGCCTGCGGTTCCACTAAATCAACCGGGGCAGAATCCCTCTATGGCCCTCTCTGGGAACTGGAATTCCTGTCCGGACCCCGAATTGCGTTCGAAGGGTTGTTTCCGGATAAAAAACCACAAATTTCCTTTGAAAAGGGAATCGGTGAGGTCATCGGCAACAGCGGTTGCAACGGATACCGGGCCCCTTTTGAGGTGAATGGACAGAACATTCAGTTCGGGGAACCGGGTCCCTCCACCCTCATGTATTGCGGGGAAGGGGAAAACCATTTTCGGAACATCATCCGGAAGGTTGACGGCTGGCGGCTGACGGAAGAAGGCAAACTGGAACTCCTGCTCGGGGACATCCCCATGATGCGCTTTAAGGACATTCAGTAAGCAAACCGCCCCAATTCCATTCCATGAAAGACAACCATATCGACTACATCGAATTCAGGGCGAAGGACCTGGAGGCCGTCAAGGAATTCTATCAGACCTGTTTTCACTGGAAATTCACGGACTACGGGCCTGCGTATTGTTCTTTCGAGAACAGCGGGGTTTTCGGAGGTTTCCGAAAATCAGATGAGGCTCCCTGCGACGGGGTACTGGTGGTCCTGTACCATAAGGAGCTCGAAACCGTCCTCCAAAGAGTCCGGGAGGCAGGCGGGGAGATCACAGAGGACATTTTTTCATTTCCCGGGGGTCGCCGGTTCCACTTCCGGGACCCTTCAGGAAACGAACTGGCCGTTTGGTCAGAACCCTGAGGAAATTGGAAACCTGTTGAATCAGGCCTCCTCCCACCGGAATCCAAGGGAACGCAAATCTTCCCAGAAACCCGGGTAGGATTTGGAGACCACCCCCGCATCTTCAATATACAGATCTGTCTTCAGGGCCAGGGGAGCAAAAGCCATCGCCATACGGTGGTCGTTGTAGGTAGCGATGGATTTCCCTGACTTTAGGGAACCGCCTTTATGAAGTCGGAGCGCGTCATCCGTCACCTCCACGGCGGCCCCCAGTTTGGAGAGTTCTGCTTCCAGGGCTTCCAGGCGGTCCGTTTCCTTGATCTTCAGGGTATGCAGGCCGGTAAGGTCGCAGGAGATGCCCAGTCCGAAACAGCAAACAGCCAGGGTTTGTGCCAGGTCAGGGGCTTGTATGAGATTCAGCGAAAGGTGTGAATCCGGCTGCGTATCCTCCCGGGTCAGGATAAGCCGGTCTCCCTCAAAGTCGGAGCCCACTCCCAGGGACTTGTAAATCTGTTGCAAAACACTGTCGCCCTGAAGGGAATCCCTCCTGTAGGACTGGAGTACCAACCGGGAACCGGGGGCCGCGAGGGCCATGATGCTGTAGTAATAGGAGGCAGAACTCCAGTCGGACTCCACCACAAGGGTCTGGGGGGGGATTTGAGGCTGCGGATACACCCTGATGCGCTGGCCTTCCATCCCGGTTTGGATGCCAAGCCGGCCTAAAAGTCCCAGGGTCATTTTGATGTAGGGCAGGGAGGTTATCTGCCCCTCCAGTGTAAGAAGCAGTCCTTTCGGCAAGGTGGGGGCAATGAGCAACAAGGCGGAAATGTACTGGCTGCTGACATCTGCTGGCAGGGTCACCTCTGTTCCTTCCAGCTGGGTCCCCTTGATTTTCAGGGGTGGGCAGCCCGGATTTTCCAGGTATGAAATATCCGCCCCCAACTGCCGGAGTGCTCCGACCAGGACCTGGATGGGGCGCTGTTTCATGCGGTCGGACCCGGTCAGAGTTACCTCCCTTCCTGGTTTTCCCGCCAAATAGGCCGTAAGAAAACGCATGGCAGTACCTGCATGGTGGATATCCAAGAGGGGGTCTCCCGAAGCCAGGGCCTGTTGCATCACCCGGGTATCGTCCGAATTGGAAAGGTTTTCTATCCGGACCCCACTGTAATTGGCCTGTAACAGCAGCAGGCGGTTGGATTCGCTCTTGGACCCCGTAATGCGCAGGTTTCCGCTGAGTTTTGGGCGCTGCGGCCCCTTTAGGTGTAGTTTCAAAATACGCGGTAAAAAATTGCTGCCCCTGGCAACACTATTTAAGCTTTTTGTTCTTCTGGTGCCGGTCGTGGTCTCTTTGGGTTTTTAGTTCCAGCTTTTTGTCAAAGGCCGCCTGCAGGTCGATGCCCGTCTGATTGGCCAGGCATAGGACCACAAAGACCACATCTGCCAGTTCCTCACCCAGATCCTTTTCGCGATCCGATTCCTTCTCGCTCTGCTCCCCGTAACGCCGGGCAATGATGCGGGCCACCTCCCCCACCTCTTCCGTGAGCTGGGCCATATTGGTCAGTTCGTTAAAGTATCGGACCCCATGGGTCCTGATCCAGTCATCTACCGCCTGCTGGGCGTTTTGAATATTCATGGCAATGGATTTTAGTCAAAACTAAGGGTTCAGGGTTTCTGCAGCAATCTTTCCGGGTTTTTATTCCCTGTTCCGGGTATCCATCCAGATGGTGACCGGCCCGTCGTTGAGCAGGGCAACCTTCATATCGGCCCCGAAAACACCCGTGCCCACTTCCCTGCCCAGGAATTCCTCCATACTCGAAACAAAGGCCTCGTATAAAGGCACGGCGATTTCCGGACGGGCCGCCCGGATGTAGGAAGGCCGGTTTCCTTTTTTGGTGGACGCCATCAGGGTAAACTGACTCACCACGATGAGTTCCCCCCCTGTATCCATAAGGGATCGGTTCATCACGCCCCCGTCATCGTTGAAGATCCTGAGGTTGCCGATTTTCGGGACCAGCCATGCGATATCGGCCACAGTATCCGCCGTTTCGATTCCCAGCAAAACCAGCAAACCCGGGCCTATCTGCGAGATCACTTTCCCATCCACGGTAACGCTGGCCTCCCGTACGCGTTGTATGACTGCTCTCATGATTCGTCTTTGGGCTCCATCCGGTAGGTATCCTCCTCCCCGGTAACCATTTGCACATAGGAGCGGTAGCGGCTCCAGGCGATCTCCCCTTCTTCCAGCGCCTTTTTTACGGCGCATCCGGGTTCATCCAGATGAAGGCAGTTGTTAAAACGGCATTCCGCTTTCAGGGCGAAAAGCTCCGGGAAATAATCCCCGATTTCCTCCTTTTCCATATTGACCAGGCCGAAACCTTTGATCCCAGGGGTATCGATGATCCGGGCCCCGGAGGGAAGGTCGTACATTTCTGCAAAGGTGGTGGTGTGCTGCCCCTGCCGGTGTTGTTCGGAAATTTCAGCGGTCCTCAGGGAAAGCTCGGGGGCGATCCGGTTGATCAGGGTCGATTTGCCAACCCCGGAATGCCCGGCAAACATGCAGGTCTTTCCTTCCATCAGTTCGAGTACCTTCTCGATATTCTTTCCCGTTTTGGCAGAGATCCCGATGCAGGTATACCCAATATCCCGGTAGAGGGCTGCCATGTATTTGGTCTCGTCCCTGAGGTGATCCTCCAGGGTATCCTCCTTGTTGAACAGCAGGACACAGGGTACATCATAGGCTTCCGCCGTGGCCAGGAAACGATCGATGAATTCCGGATAGGTCTTCGGGTTCTCTAGGGTCACCAGCAGAAAGACCAGGTCCACATTGGCAGCGATGATATGCACCTGCTTGGAGAGTTTGACGGACTTTCGCACCAGGTAATTCCTGCGGTCCAGGATGGTATGGATCTGTCCCACGGTCTCATCCCCTTCGGAGATCAGGTCGAAGCGGACCTCATCCCCCACCGCCACGGGATTGGTGCTTTTGATCCCTTCAAGGCGGAATTTCCCCTTGATCCGGCAGTCATAGAAGGTCCCGTCCTGACCTTTGACCCGGTACCAGCTTCCCGTCGATTTGTAAACCGTTCCCTGCATTTGCTCAGTTGGTAGGCATGCAAAATAAGAATATTCCCGCTACTGTGTAACTGCCTCCCGGGCCGCTGGGATGTCGGGCTGAAAACCCAGGGGGTGGATCCACGAAAAAACCCGGAAGCGCCGGCAAAATGCCCTGGCTTCCGGGTATCGGGTTCTATGGATTTGCTTTGGTTAGTCCAGGAAGTAGATCCGTCCTCCGAACATGGTGTCCTTGTGGACCTTTTTAGGGTCTCCGTATACGTGGACATCCCCGCCGGCGCGGATCTGTATGTCCACTTCGGAAGAGGCGTAGAGTTCGGCTTCACCCCCCGTGGACACCTTGATGCTGCTGAAATCGGTTTTGAGGTCACGTCCTTCGAAGATCCCCCCTGTGTTGATGACAATCACCTGGTTGGTCGCAATGCCGGAGGCGTGTATGATCCCACCGGTCACGGCACGGATCTGTGCATCACGCACCTTCATGCCTATTTCGATCTGCGCCCCTTCCTGGGCGCGGAGCTCAATACGGTCCTGTTCGAGTTGCTCGTTGCAGACAATCTGGGCACCCTCATTGGCATCGATCGTTCTCAGATCGGTGTAATACACCTCGATAAAGGTGTCTTCCCCCCGAAATTTCTTTTCCAGGGGCATGCGGAGCTTTAGTACCCCATCCTTGTTTACAAAATTGATGTCCCCGGTATTCCTTCCCTTGATCACGATGCGGTTCTGGTCGGAGTGGATCAGGTTTACCTCGATCAGGTCGAATACTTTAATTTCGTGAAATTCACCCACCTCCCGGTCAATAGTGCCCTGGGCAGTAAGGCTGAGGCCCGCCAGTAAAAACAGGCCCAATACTAGTGTTCTCATAACGGTGTTTTTAGTCTTACCTTAAAAGACTTTGCCTTTCCGGATTTGTTACACCCATGGGACAACATTTTTGTTCCGGTTTCAGAATTGCCGGATCAGGAATTGATGATCTTCTCTTGGTGGTTGATGGATTCCTGGTGGATCGCCTTGAACATCCGCAGCACGAATTCCTCACTAAGGCCCTTCCCTTCTCCTTCCAGGATCATTTTGCCAAGGATGGCATTCCAGCGATTGGTCTGCAGCACCGCAACATTCCGCTCCTTTTTGAGGGAACCAATAGCGTCGGCCACTTTCATGCGCCTTCCGAGGATTTCGATCAACTGATTGTCTATCACATCTATCTGGGCGCGGAGGTTGTTCAGGTTGCTTCTGTATTCGGCTTCCTGATCGGTTTCCTTCCGGATACGCAGATCTTCCATGATCTGCACGAGGCGGGCAGGGGTCACCTGCTGGGCAGCATCGCTCCAGGCATTGTCCGGGTCCCGGTGGGTTTCTATCATCAGTCCGTCAAAATTAAGATCCAGGGCGGTCTGGGAAACATCAAAAATCAGATCCCTTTTCCCGGAGATATGGGAAGGGTCATTGATCAGGGGCAGATCCGGGAAGCGGGTCTGCAATTCGATGGCCAGCTGCCACTCCGGAATGTTCCGGTATTTCGTCTTTTCATAGGTGGAAAACCCACGGTGGATCACCCCGAGTTTCTCAATATCTGCCGAATGCAACCGTTCAACGGCGCCCAACCACAGGGACAGGTCCGGATTCACCGGGTTTTTGACCAGGACCACCCGGTCGGTACCTTTTAGCGCATCGGCTATTTCCTGTACAATAAATGGGCTCACCGTAGATCGGGCCCCGATCCAAAGCAAGTCGATATCGTGTTTCAGGGCCAGGTCCACATGGGTCCTGTTGGCTACTTCCGTGGCCGTTTTCAGGCCGGTCTCCTCCTTGAC
>JAWWDW010000023.1:0-11498 GCA_033719735.1 Robiginitalea sp.
AACTGGAAGAAACGGTAGCGCCTCATTTTGAAAAGATCCGGGGTGTTGAGCTGGACCATCAAACCCCGTCAGGGAAAATGCAGCATTATACGTTTTGCATCTTTCAGCGATCCGACAGGAGTCTCTTGGGGTAGATGGCTTTAAACAAGGTGGTTCTGACCAGGAGTTTGAAGTTTCTTAAAGCCCCCATCCTCCCACCCATCAAAATACCCCCTTCCCCCGCAAATCCCCTTCAGACAGGGCCTTCCCGGTTTCTACATCGCACCCCTGCCGCCCATCCCATATTTTTAACACTTTATAATTAGGAATAATTCCATAAAAAAGGAAATAATCCATAAATTAGCATCCCTCTTTTTTAAAAAGTGCGATGCAAAAGACCATCCTTCACCTGGACCTGGACACCTTTTTCGTCTCCGTGGAGCGAAAACTGGACAGCCGTCTGAAGCACCGTCCCATCCTGGTGGGCGGCCTGAGCGACCGGGGGGTGGTGGCTGCCTGCAGTTACGAGACCCGGGGGTACGGCGTGCATTCGGGCATGCCCATGCGCATGGCCCGGGAGCTCTGCCCGGAGGCGGTGGTGATCCGGGGCAATGCAGGCACCTACAGCCGGCATTCGGATGAGGTGACCGAAATCATCAAAGAGCAGGTCCCCCTGTTTGAGAAGGCCAGTATCGATGAATTTTATGCCGACCTCTCTGGGATGGACCGCTTTTTCGGCTCCTATCGCTATGCCACCGAACTCCGGCAGCGCATTATCCGGGAAACCGGCCTGCCGATCTCCTTTGGCCTTTCGGTCAACAAGGTGGTTTCCAAGGTGGCCACGGGGGAGGCGAAACCCAACAACCAGCTCCGGATAGACTCGGGCTATGAAAAGCCGTTCCTGGCCCCGCTTTCCATCAAAAAAATCCCCATGGTGGGGGAGAAGACCTACCAGACCCTCCGAAACCTTGGCCTGAGGCAGATCAGGACCCTTCAGGAAATGCCCCTGGATGTGGTGCAACGGGTGCTCGGGGCCAACGGGACCGTTATCTGGAAGCGGGCCAACGGCATTGACAACCGGGCGGTGGTGCCTTTTTGCGAACGCAAGTCCATTTCCACCGAGCGCACCTTTGACCGGGACACCATTGATGTTCACCGGCTTCGCGGTATTCTGATCGCCATGACGGAAAACCTGGCCTTCCAGTTGCGTCGCGGGGGCAAGCTAACCGCCTGCATAGCGGTAAAGATCCGGTATTCGGATTTCAACACCTGTTCCAAACAGCTGCGGATCTCCTATACGAGTGCGGACCACAAGCTGATCCCGAAAGTGCTGGACCTTTTTGAAAGGCTTTACCAGCGCCGGTTGCTGGTACGGCTTATCGGGGTGCGCTTCAGCCACCTGGTACCGGGCAATTACCAGATCGACCTTTTTGACGACCAGGAAGAAACCCTCAACCTCTATGCAGCCATGGACCGCCTCCGCGAACGGTACGGGGACAAGAGTGTCATCCGGGCCTCGGGCATGGGGGCCCGCACCATTGGCCGGATGCACAACCCCTTTAACGGGCAGCCGCCTCCGGTGTTGGCTCATCGCAAACAATAATCAAATTCCAAATTCCAAATTCCAAAAACTAAGTAGTTATGAGAAGAGAAAAAGTTTACAATCTGGAAGAAAGAACATACAGATTTGCCAGAGATTGCCGCCTTCTAATAAAACTATTGCCAAAAACATTGAATAATCTCGAAGATGGAAAGCAACTCATAAAAGCATCAGGTTCCGTAGGGGCAAATTACATCGAAGCAAATGAAAAATTAGGACATAAAGACCTAATCATGAGGCTCAAGATATCCAGAAAGGAAGTGAAAGAAGCTCACTACTGGCTCAGACTTCTGAAAGATATGAACATCAATCAGGATATGGAAGTTCAAGAGTTGATAGAGGAAGCTGCAGAGATAAGGAACATTCTGTCTACTATTATCAACCGAACATCCAGCATCAAAGAACGCAGCTGAATAGTTCCCCGCTTGGAATTTGTGTTTTGGAATTTGGAATTTATGTATCTCAATTGTCATACCTACTACAGCCTCCGCTACGGGACCTTTTCCGAGGTGGACCTGCTCCGGCTCGCCCGGGAGAACGGGGTGACCCGCCTGGCGCTGACCGATATCAACAACACGTCCGCCGGGCTGAATTTTGTGCGCAGGGCCCCGGAATTCCAGGTCAGGCCGTTGCTGGGGATCGACTTCCGAAACGGGATTGCACCGTGTTTTGTCGGGATTGCCCGTGACAACGAGGGGTATTTTGAGCTGAACCGCTTCCTTTCTCACCACCTGCATGAAAAAGCCCCTCTGCCCAACCGCGCCCCGGCCTTTTCCCGTGCCTATGTGATCTACCCTTTTGAAAAGGTTTTGCTGGAGGAGATGGCGGACTTTGACCCCCATGAATTCATCGGGGTTTCGCTTCGGGACCTGCGCCGCCTCCCCTTTACCCGGGTAGCGGAATACCGGGATCGTTTGGTGGTCCTCCAGCCGGTGACCTTCCGGAGCAAGCGGGATTTCAACGCCCACCGCCTGCTCAGGGCCATCGACAACAACATACTGCTCAGCAGGCTGCCTGAATCCGAACAGGCCTGCCCGGAAGACCAGATGTACCCCCTCGAGAACCTGGCGGCTGCCTTTTCCGGCATGGAATTTATCCTGGAAAATACCGAGCGGCTTATGCAGCAGTGCCATATCCGGTTCGATTTTTCTGAAAACCGAACCCCCCAGAACCTGCAAACCTATACCGGCCGGCGGGACACAGATGAAGCGATGCTCGAGCGGCTCTGCAGGGAAGGCATGCCCTATCGCTATCGGGACCCGGGCCCGGAGGTCTATACCCGCCTGGAGAAGGAGCTGCAGCTGATCAGACAAAAGGGGTTTGTCTCGTATTTCCTGATCAACTGGGATATCGTGAGCGAGGCCCGCCGCAGGGGGTTTTTCTATGTGGGCCGGGGCAGCGGGGCCAACAGCATCGTGGCCTACCTGCTTCGGATAACCGATGTGGACCCCATAGAGCTCGACCTGTATTTCGAACGCTTTATCAACCTGTTCCGGGCCAACCCCCCGGATTTTGACATCGATTTTTCCTGGAAGGACCGGGAGGCCATTACCAAATACATTTTTGAACGATTCGACCACGTTTCCCTCCTCGGCACCTATGTTACCTTCAGGCAGCGGGGGATCATCCGGGAACTGGGCAAGGTCTTTGGGCTTCCCAAGGCGGAGATCGACCAGTTGTGTGAAGGCCGGTATACCCCTTCACGCCTCGATGAGGTGGCCCGCCTGGTGCTCCGTTACGGGGAGCTCATACGGGGGATGCCCAATTACCTGAGCGTACATGCCGGGGGCATCCTGATCAGCGACAAACCGATCCACTGGTTTTCGGCCACCCACCTGCCGCCCAAGGGGTTTGCCACCACCCAGTTCGACATGGTGATCGCGGAGGACGTGGGCCTGTACAAGTTTGACATCCTCGGCCAGCGGGGCCTGGCCAAGATCGAGGAAGCCCTGCAAATCATCCGGGAAAACCAACCGGAGGCTTTTGAAGGGATCGACATCCACGATATTTCCCGGATCAAGCAGGACCCCAAAATCAACCGGATGGTTAAATCTGCCCAGTGCATGGGGTGTTTTTATGTGGAGTCCCCCGCCATGCGCATGCTTCTGCGCAAACTGGAAGTGGACAATTACCTCGGGCTGGTGGCAGCCAGTTCCATCATCCGGCCCGGGGTGGCAAAAAGCGGGATGATGCGGGAATACATCCTGCGCCACCGCAATCCCCGGCGCGTCAAAGAAGCGCATCCGGTATTGCTGGAAATCATGCCGGAGACCTACGGGGTGATGGTCTACCAGGAAGATGTGATCAAGGTAGCCCACTATTTTGCAGGGCTTAGCCTGGGGGAGGCCGATGTGCTCCGCAGGGGGATGAGCGGGAAGTTTCGCTCCAGGGAGGAATTCGAACGGGTCCGGGCGGCTTTTATAGCGAACTGCCGTAAAAAGGGATATTCCGAATCCCTGATTTCAGAGATCTGGCATCAGGTAGCCAGCTTTGCGGGCTATGCCTTTGCCAAGGGACATTCCGCCTCTTATGCCGTGGAGAGCTATCAGAGCTTGTTCCTGAGGGCATATCATCCCCTGGAATATATGGTCGCAGTGCTGAACAACGGAGGGGGGTTTTACAGGACCGAACACTATGTGCATGAAGCCCGGATGCTGGGGGCGACCATCCACGCGCCCTGTATCAACCGCTCCGGGATGGTCAACCGGATTGAGGGGAAAGACATCTACCTGGGCTTTATGTACCTGAAAGACCTGGAATCGCGGGTGGTGGAGCGGATTCTCCGGCAGCGCGAAGCAGCGGGTTCTTTTGTAAACCTGGAAGACTTTCTGGACCGCGTCCCCATTTCCATCGAGCAGCTCAGTATTCTGATCCGTATTGACGCCTTTCGGAGCACGGGGGCGGAAAAACACCGGTTGTTATGGCAGGCCCACATGCTGCTTTCCAAAGGGAACCCCATTGAACACCCCCGCCTTTTCCCACCCCAGTACTCAAACTACGAGATTCCGCAGTTGCACGCCACCCGCCTGGAGGAAGCCTTTACGGAACTGGAATTGCTCGGATTCTGTCTTTGCAGCCCTTTTGAACTGCTGGCCCAACCCGTAGCCAACCGCCATAGCAGCAAACACCTGCCCGATTTCCTCGATGGGAATATCGATATCTACGGGTATCTGGTAACGGTGAAAAACACCAAAACCCACACGGGCAAACCCATGCATTTTGCCACGTTTATCGACCAGGAGGGAGCGGTGTTTGACACCGTGCTCTTTCCCCCGGTGGCAGCCAGGTACTCCTTCAGGGGGAAGGGGATTTATCGCCTTTACGGGAAGGTGGTCAGTGAATTCGGTTACCTGAGTATCGAGGTGGTGAAGATGGAAAAACAGGACTATGTGCCGGATCCCAGGTACGCAGAGATGAAAACAGCCTCCCGCCTGCTGCCGAAGCGTCAGGGGAGCAGGCGCACCCCATCGCCCAGGCCTGTTTCCAAAGACTCCGCATCCAGCCCGAAACGCTCCCGGTAAGCGGCCAAAAGGTGGGAGACAACACCGGGAATGGCTGCTTCCCGAACCAGGTTCAGGCTACAGCCTCCGAATCCACCCCCCATCATCCTGGAACCCGCCACCCCTGGCAGGGACATGGCCGTATCCACCAGGAAATCCAGTTCCGGACAGCTTACCTCGTAGAGATCCCGCAACCCCTCATGGGTCTCCCGCAACAGGTTGCCGAGGGTCGGCATGTCTGAATTCCGAAGGGCATCCAGGGCTTTCAGGACCCGTGCGTTCTCTTCGATGACATACCGGCACCGATCTGCGATGTGTTTTGGCATTTCACGGCGGACTGCCTCAAGTTGGTCGGGGCTGGCATCCCTCAGGGAATGGATTTCCGGGAAAGACTTCCGTAGGATGGATACCCCCTGCCGGCATTCTTCCCGTCGTTGGTTGTAGCCGCTATCGCTAAGGGTATGGGTTACCCGGCTGTTGATCAGTACCAGCCTGTAGCCATCCAGCCTGGCCGGAATGTACCGGTACTCCAGAGTCCGGCAGTCCAGAAAGATAAAATGGTCCTTTTTTCCCATCATGCAGGCAAATTGGTCCATAATGCCACATTCCGTACCCGAGTATTTGATCTCGGCCCGTTGCGCGATCCGGATCAGTTCCATAGGGGGGATGTCCAGTGCAAACAGGGCGTTCAGGCCATAGGCCAGGCCACATTCCAGGGCAGCGGAGGAGCTGAGTCCGGCCCCGGCAGGCAGGCGGGAGGTAATCGCTCCATCGAAGCCCTCCAGGCGGTCCGTAACGCCTGAAAGCTCCATCAGTACCCCCTGGATATACCGCTCCCAGCCTTTGGAGGGTACTTTCAAATCGCCCAGGTCTGTTTCCATGGAGGCATCCATAGGTTCGCTGTAGATCCGGACCTGGCCGGGAGTGCCATTCTTCTGGAGTCGAAAGTGGAGGTCCAGGTCGATGGCAGCTGGCAAAACAAAACCTTCGTTATAATCCGTATGTTCCCCAATGAGGTTGATCCGGCCCGGGGCTGCCACACGAACGGAGGAGGGGTTGGGGATTGGTTCTTTCATATGGTGAAATCCAGGGGAATTCAAAGTACGAAACATCCGGAGTACTGTAAAAAAATCCGGCTATGGATTTTTCTGTACAAACTGATGCATGTCCTTGTGCCCTTGTTTTTTTTTGGTTAATATAGGAAGTGCAATTTAACAGGGAGGGGCCCTGAGTCCCTCAGAAGGCCGGCTTCCTGTGGGTGTGAATGTATATCCCAAAACCTGTAACAGTGGAGTTTACTCAGACAGAAAAATTAGGGGTTTTAAAGGCAATTGATCAGGTGCTCCGGGTGGACGACCGCATTTATGAAGGCGAATCATTTTTTGTCTCACAGCTTTCCAAAGTCGTGGATTTCGACCGGAACCTATTTGACCAGGCGCGGGCGATGAATCTGCACGAAGCGATTGACGTGCTCCGGGAGATGTCCGATGAAAAGAAGGAAGCCCTGGCGGCCATGTTGAATGAGGCAGCCAATGCGGACGGAAAGGTCCAGGAGGCAGAGCTTAAGACCATCTACGACATTTTTTCCAGGGCCGGGATGGATTTTGACCACCTCTAGGCCGACCTGGTTGCTGAACATGGAACCTGAAACTGGTGACCCTTCCGGGACTTGCCCGCAAGTCCTGCATATGAACTTGTAACCTTTTCAAGCATGGAATACAATCTGGCAGAAAAACTGGGAATTCTCAAGGCGATTGACCAGGTGATCCGTGCGGATGACCGGATCTACGAGGGAGAAGCTGTTTTTATCTCTGAGTTATCCAGGGTCATGCCCTTTGATGCGGACCTTTTTAAAAGGGCTCGTGAAATTGAACCGGAAGAAGCAATGGGTATCCTCACGGCCATGCCCGGGGATAAAAAAGAAGCCCTTGCCCGCATGCTCAATGAGGCTGCCAATGCAGATGGACGCGTAGGAACGGACGAGTTGCGGGCCATATACCAGATCTTTTCCCGCATAGGGATCCATTTTGACAATCTTGACTAAAACCTTTCGCAGCGCATGTGCTTTTGGTTGGCTTTGCCTGTGGGAAGTTCTAAATGACACCAAATGCAGATACACTATCTGGGGCAACAAAACACGATTCTGAACCAGTTCATCTCCGAGCTCCGGGATGTGGAAATCCAAAAGGATCCGTTGAGGTTTCGACGCAATATTGAACGGGTAGGGGAGATCTTGTGTTACGAGATGAGTAAAACCCTGCAGTACAAAACGAAAACCGTCCAAACCCCCCTTGGGACCACTACCATGTCTGTGCCGGTGACCCCCCTGGTCCTGTGTTCTGTGTTGCGGGCAGGCCTGCCCCTGCACCAGGGACTCCTCAATTATTTTGACCGGGCGGAAAACGCCTTTATTTCTGCCTATCGCCACCATCCCGGAGGCGGGGATGCCTTTGAGGTCATTGTGAAGTATTTTGCTGCGCCTGCCCTGGATGGGAAGACCCTGGTATTAACGGATCCCATGCTGGCCACGGGAAAGACCCTGGAGAACGTTTTGGCAGCCCTCAAAGCCCATGGGGAACCGGCTCAGATCCACATCCTTTCGGTCATCGGCTCAAAAAAGGGGATCGCCCATGTCAAATCCGTATTTCCCGATTCCACCCATCTTTGGATATCCGCCGTGGATGATACGCTGAGTGCCCAGGGGTATATCATTCCCGGGCTGGGCGATGCCGGGGACCTTGCATTCGGGATGAAGCTTTAGGAACCTTGCCCGGCAGTAAATTTATGTTCCAGGAGCCACTCGAACTCAAGGATGTCCAGGGCTCTTTTATGCGTGGCCTCCAGAATGACAGGAGGGGCAACACCGGCCTGATAGGCCTCCCGCCATCGAGAGGCGCACAGACACCACTGGTCCCCGGGCCTGAGGCCGGGAAAATTAAAATAGGGCAGTGGGGTACTCAGGTCATTACCCCTGGAGCGGGTAAACTTCAGGAATTCCTCCGTCATGATGGCACAGACCACATGTGACCCGGTATCACCCGGCCCGGTACGGCAGTATCCATCCCGGTAAAACCCGGTAAGGGGTTCAAAGCAGCAGGCTTTTAAGGCGCTGCCTAGTACATTTCGGCCAGATTCCATTTTTTCTTTTAAAGGTACGCGTAACAGAGCTTACCTAAAAACCCGGGTCAGAAATCTCCTGCATTTTTTGTACCTTTTGAAAAACATATGATTTGGAAGACCTTGTAATCTTATCGAAGCTGGTCATTTTTGCCGGGATTGTCAATGTTTGGTTTTTTCGGGTTAACAAGGGCACGCAGTGGCGTGGGGGAGGAGCGGATAGTATGCAGGAGGAGTTTAAAGTATACGGGCTTTCCAGGGCAATGATGCTTATGGTGGGAACCCTCAAGGTGTTGGCCGCGATTGCCCTGGTGATTTCCATTTGGTTTCCGCTTTTGGCCATTCCCGCTTCCGCGGCCATCGGATTCCTGATGCTCGGGGCTATCTGGATGCACTTCAGGGTTAAAGACCCCCTGAAAAAAAGTCTTCCGGCCGCCATCCTGTTCCTTCTTTCTGCCTTTATCTGGCTCTACAGCACGGGAGTACTGTAATGAAAAATGCCCCCGGGAATGGGAGGCATTTTATAGGGGTTTACGGGGTTACTGACCTTGTCCGAGCGAATAGGCGCGAACCCCGTCAAACTCATAGAGGTTCTCCGTCTTGATAATATCGACCTCTGAAAAGACGGCTTTTTGCAGAATTTCGATGATGTCCTCTTTGCGGACCGGGACCCCTTCAGTGGCACTGTACCGGCACCTCCAGTGGTCGGTGCAAAAGGTTTCGTCAAAACCATTGGGCCAGACTTTTACGCCACGGTTCGTGATCATCGTCAATTTCAAGGCGCAGTTTTCGAGGATTCGCAGTCGGGCTGCCAGGTCATCGGGGTCTTCTCCCCGCCAGTCCACAAATACGTCCACTCCCTTCAACACCTTCGAAGCAGGTTTTGGTCTTTCGTACTCCGGAAGCGTGATGGGCTGGAAATCGGCATAGTCGGCCTGGCTCATGTATTCGGGGAGCTTCCCGAGATTGGCTATAACGGCCTGAGCAAATTCCCGGGTACCCACCTTCTCCCTGCTTTTGCTTTTGCGGTGAATATCCGCGGTATGGATGCCCTCCTCAAGCGTTTTCAACAGGGCATTTTGTACTTTTTCGGCTGCTTCAAACTGTCCGAGGTGCTTGAGCATCATCACCCCTGCCTGTAGCAGGCCGGAGGGATTGGCCACATTCTTTCCTGCCAGGTCGGGGGCCGAGCCGTGGATGGCTTCGAACATGGAGCAGCTCTGCCCGATATTGGCAGATCCGCCCAGGCCTACAGACCCCGAGATCTGACTGGTGACATCTGAAACGATATCCCCGTAGAGGTTGGGCATTACCACCACATCAAACCGCTCAGGGGTATCGGCGAGCAGGGCAGTTCCGATATCCACGATCAGGTGTTCGCTTTTCAGTTCCGGATATTCCGCAGCAACCTCCCGAAAGACCTTGTGGAAGAGCCCATCGGTCTGTTTCATGATATTGTCCTTGGAAAGGCAGGTGACCTTTTTTCGCCCCTGGCTCCGGGCGTATTCAAAGGCATATCGGATGATGCGCTCACATCCGGGACGCGAGATCAGCTTCAGGCACTGGACCACTTCCTGGGTCTGCTGGTGTTCAATCCCGGCGTAGAGGTCTTCCTCGTTTTCCCGGATCACGACCACATCCATATCCGGGTGTTTTGTATCCACGAAGGGATAAAAGCTCTGGCATGGACGCACATTGGCGAAAAGTCCCAATGTCTTGCGCAGGGTCACGTTCAGACTTTTATAACCCCCTCCCTGAGGAGTGGTAATAGGGCCTTTAAAAAATACTTTGTTTTTGCGGATGGAATCCCAGGCCTGTTCTGAAATCCCGGTGCTTACCCCGGATTTGTAAACGCGTTCCCCTACCTCAATCTCATCAATGTCAAGCACCGCTCCTGCTGCGTTCAGCACGCGAAGGGTGGCCTCCATGATTTCCGGGCCAATTCCGTCCCCGTAAGAGACGGTTATGGCAGTTTTCACATTATTTTCCAGGAGGTTGCCGGCTTTGGGGCGATCAGAGGTTTGAACATTTGAATTCATACGGTTTTTTTGCGGTTTGGTGCAAATATGACACGAAATATCTATATATTTTTATTTATGTTTTTAATTTAAAACATAATGACAACTTATATATAGATGCCGGCCTGAATGAATTTTGGAGTGAGGCGGGGGGTATTCAGGTTTGAAATAATCACTATCTTTTGACCCCTGCATTTTATGGTACAGGCAGGGTGTATAACTGAACAAAAGAATCCTTATGAAATTCAACCTGGTAGAAAAGCTGGCACTTCTCAAAGCAATCGATGAGGTCATTCAGATGGACGAGGAAATAAAGCCCGGGGAACTCAATTATATGGAACAATTGGCTGAGGTCATGGACTTTACCGCAGATCACATTATGGAGGCTCGGGATGTGGAACCAGCTGAAGCCATTGCTGTTTTGGGTGCGATGCCGGTAGAGAAACAACAATCCCTGATTCGGTTGATGACCGAAGCGGCCAATGCCGACGGAGAAGTGGATGTCAAGGAAATCCAGTTCATCTACAGGGTCTTCTCCGCGGCCGGGATTGAGCCCGATATCTGAGCCGTTGTACTTTAATTATTCACCCGGTAGGTGATCCGTTTATTGGTGATCACCGTGCCCGGGGCTACGGTCAGTGCAGCGGGATTGGACTGAATGTCCGGACATCCGGCAGAGACAGGCTGGATCAAAACCCGGAAGAGGGTCCCGCTTTCCGAAGTTTGTACGTTGGCAACCTGTAGGGACGCCGTTTGACTCCCTGAGTATTTGGCCCCATCTGCAAGGTTTGAAAAGGTGCTTCCCCCGTCCGTACTGATTTGCCATTGATACGCGCTGGCACCGCTAGCCGTTACGTCAAAGATGGCCGTGCTGCCCGGAGTTGCCTGCTGATCTGCAGGTTGCAGGCTGATGGTAGCCCCTGCTTCTACTTCCGCATTGATGCTGCCCGAATAGGAGAATCCCGAAGTGTCCGTGACGGTTACTTCGAAGGTATAGGTCCCGGAAGTCAGCCCCGAAATAACGGGGTCCTCTGCTGTGGATGAGAACGCATACCCGCCAGGTCCTGAGCCTGTCCAACTGAAAGAAGCCCCTGAGGATCCGGCACCGGAGGGATTTGCGAACAAAGTAAGGTCGCTGCCTTCACAAATTGGGCTGTTGGAAGCGGGATTTGCTGAAAGGGACCCCCCTGAATTATTTAAATCCTCAAAGGTGTAATCTACTCCGGCACCCCCATTGCATGTAGAGTAAATCTGTGAACCAATCACAAGACGTTTGGATGCATT
>JAWWDW010000024.1:0-11436 GCA_033719735.1 Robiginitalea sp.
AGTCCAACGCGGGTGGAGCCTGGGACAATGCCAAGAAAATGATCGAGGAGCAGGGGCGCAAGGGAACCGACGCCCACAAAGCCGCCGTGGTAGGTGACACTGTTGGGGATCCTTTTAAGGATACTTCCGGACCTTCCCTGAACATCCTTTTAAAGCTGATCTCTGTAGTTGCCCTGGTGATTGCCCCGAGTATCGCCATCTCTTCCGAGTCCATGACTGCCTATTCGGCGGAGGAGTTGACCAAGGAGGTACAGGTAACGGTAGACTTCGCCCGGGAGGAAGGAGACCTGACCACTGCGGTTGTAACCACTACTACCGTTGAGAATGGTGTAGAATCCGTGGATGAGCAGACCATTACCGGGACTTTTGAAGAAGTACAGGCTGAGATTGAAAAGCTCGCCGAGGCGGATGCCGCAGCCGGAAAAAAAGTGATCCGGGAGGTGGAGATCAAAAAGGAGCAGGAATAACTTTCCCTGCGATTTCAAGATATGGGAACCCCGGGCATTTCGCCCGGGGTTTTTTTTTGTAACAGTGAGGGAAGGAGGTTATTTGTAAATTAGCGGTATGGCATGGTTTGGCAGGAAGGACCCCTTACAGATCATCGGGTTCCAGACCTATGGAACCCGGGACCACCTTTATGCCCGTGGCCGGGCCCTGGAAGATGAAACCATTGACCTGGCCCAGAAAGGGACCCTCCAACTGCTTCTCAACAGCTGGAGGCGCTTCGAAACGGATGAGATCCGCCAGGCACCGCTGAGATTGCATCTTTCTGATGGCCGGAGTTTTGAGATGCAAACCGACTCCCACGGCTATTTTTTGCTGGACGAAACCGTAGGCAACCTGGATCCCCTTGCCAATCAGGAAGGATGGCTTCCGTATGAGATTTCCTTTGATTTCAAAAAGAAGACACGGCATACCATCCTTGGGAATAACCGGTTCCCCGGATCCCTCCTGATCCCGGATGGGAACACCTCCTATGGCGTTATCACCGATATCGACGATACCATACTGCATACCGGGGTTACCTCGTATATGAAGTGGCAGGTGATTGCCAATACCCTCTTTAAGAGGGCAGACCGGCGCATCCCCCTCCAGGGATCCGCCCGCCTCTACCACATGCTGCACCGGGGCAGGAGCGGCAGGGAAGCCAATCCGGTTTTTTACGTAAGCCATAGTCCGTGGAACCTGTACCGCTACCTTGAGTTCTTCCTTCACAACCACGGCTTTCCCAAGGGCCCCATCCTCCTTCGGAGTATGGCCAGCGTCCTGGGCAGGACCGTGGAAGGGCATATCCCGCACAAGGAGCACGAAATCCTGAACATCCTCAGGACGTATCCGGACAAACCCTTCATCCTGATCGGCGACAGCGGGGAGCGGGATGCGGATATTTACCTGGAGGTAGCCCGCACCCACCCGGGAAGGATCCTGGCCATCTACCTGCGTTCGGTCCGGCACCGGAAGAAAATGCAGCGGGTCCGTTCCCTGATCCAAACAGAGACTACAGTCCCCGTGCTGCTGGTAGACCACAGTGATGAGGTACTGGCCCACGCCCGCACCCTGGGATTGGTTTTTTGATGGAATGTACTGGCCTCAGAACAGCCCGTGGATCTCGGCATCAATGCGGTTGATCACTTCCCCCAGATGTTCCGGATTGTCCACAAAATCCAGGTCATCCACATTGATAATCAGGAGTTTTCCGCGCTCGTACCCCTCTACCCACGCTTCGTACCGCTCATTCAGACGGCTGAGGTAATCGATGGAAATGGAACTTTCGTATTCCCTCCCGCGCTTGTGGATCTGGTTGACCAGATTGGGGATGGAACTGCGGAGGTAGATCAACAGGTCCGGGGGTTGTACCAGGCTTTCCATGAGCTCGAAAAGGCTGATGTAGTTCTGGAAATCCCTGTTGGTCATCAGCCCCATCGCATGGAGGTTGGGGGCGAAAATAAAGGCGTCTTCATAAATGGTCCGGTCCTGAATGACGTTTATGCCGCTTTCCCGGATTTTAAGGATCTGCCGATAGCGGGTATTGAGAAAATAGATTTGCAGGTTGAAGCTCCAGCGGGCCATCTGGGTGTAAAAGTCATCCAGGTAGGGGTTATCCACCACATCTTCAAAATGAGCCTCCCATTTGTAGTGCTTGGCCAACAATTCGGTAAGTGTGGTTTTTCCTGCGCCGATATTCCCGGCCACCGCAATGTGCATGCTTCTGAATTTTTAGCAGTTCCTATTCGCCCGAATGGAGGGGGACAATATACGAAAGTATTCGTCCTTTCAGAAGAGAAGGAAGGTCAAATAACGGATGCAGGAACAGGTTTTGCAGGATCCTGCAATCCAGGATTCTTCCGGGATAATTTTGCCGTAACGAACCTATGACCTATTTTTGGCCTTCAATAACGAGGATAGATTTGACTGATTGCAACCTCGGCCTCCGGAATCCCGGATCGAAAAAAATGCTAAAGCAGTATGCTCCGCCCCACGGGCGATGGCTGCAGACACTGTCCCGCATTCTTTTCCGCCAAAGTCAGCTATCCCCAAAGTACGATACTGATGTCATATTTATTTACCTCGGAGTCCGTTAGTGAAGGACATCCCGATAAGATCGCTGACCAGATCAGCGATGCCCTGCTCGACCATTTCCTGGCCTTTGACCCGGAGAGCAAGGTAGCCTGCGAGACCCTGGTAACCACCGGGCAGGTAGTACTGGCAGGAGAGGTCAAAAGCCATACCTATGTGGACCTTCAGAACATCGCGCGGGAAACCATCAATGCCATCGGATATACGAAAGGGGAATACCGGTTCAGCGGGGATTCCTGCGGGGTGATATCCATGATCCACGAACAATCCCCGGACATCAACCGGGGGGTGGACCGCGGAAAGAAGGACCTGCAGGGGGCCGGGGACCAGGGAATGATGTTTGGATACGCCACCAATGAGACGGACAATTACATGCCACTGGCCCTTGATATCTCCCATCGCATCCTTCGGGAACTGGCATCGATACGCAGGGAGCAGAAGGAGATCACGTACCTGCGGCCGGATGCCAAGGCCCAGGTCACTGTGGAGTATTCCGATGACCACAAACCGCTGCGCGTCGACACCATCGTGGTATCCACCCAGCACGATCCCTTCCATCCCGAGGAGGGCGCAATGCTGGAGCAGATCAAAAAGGATGTGGTGGGAATCCTCATGCCCCGGGTGATCGCAGGGTTGCCTGAGCGGATTCAAGTCCTCTTCGGAGACGATATCACCTATCATGTAAACCCCACGGGGAAGTTTGTCATTGGAGGGCCACACGGGGATTCGGGCCTGACCGGCCGCAAGATCATCGTGGATACTTATGGAGGAAAAGGGGCCCACGGCGGTGGGGCTTTCAGCGGTAAGGACACCAGCAAGGTGGACCGGAGCGCAGCCTATGCGGCCCGTCATGCTGCCAAAAACCTGGTTGCGGCCGGAGTCGCCGATGAGATCCTGGTTCAGGTGAGCTATGCCATTGGGGTGGTGGAACCTACCTCCTTTTACATCAATACCTTCGGGACCTCCCGGGTAGGTCTTTCCGACGGGGAGATCTCCGCCCGCGTGGCACAGCTGTTCGATATGCGCCCGGCTTTTATTGAAGAGCGGCTGAAGCTCAGGAACCCGATTTATCTTGAAACGGCTGCCTACGGACATATGGGCCGGGAACCACAATGGGTGGACAAGGTATTCCAATCGCCTTACAGCGGGCGGAAAGAGGCCCGGGTGGAACTCTTTACCTGGGAGAAGCTCGACGCCGTGGATATGATCAGGGAGGCCTTCGGGCTTTAACCCCCAGCAGCGGGGCGCCCCCGGTGGGGCATATGTTCAGTATTTTAATGTGATGTTATCGAGAAAGGTGGAGGGAGTAGACCCTGTGAAACCTTGGCAACCCTCTTCCCGCCATGGGAAGAGAAGGTGCTACATTCTACCCCGGCATTCCGGTTGGGGACAGATAACCCCTGCAGGTTTTCTGCAGCTTCTCCTTCCTTTCCCATAACGCACCGATAGTTTTTTACCCTGCCCCCGAATTTCGGAGGAAACAGGATCAAATACATGGGAGGAATGGAAGTACATAAGATCCAATGGGAGGATTTCACAACGCTTAGCGGGCTGCGCCAGCCCATAACGCTGTCTTACCAGATTTTCGGCCGCAAGCTGCATACGGCTCCGGTGGTTCTGGTCAACCACGCCCTGACGGGTAACTCGAATGTGGCCGGAGAAGGGGGGTGGTGGGTTTCCCTGGTGGGGCCAGGCAAATGCATCGATACGGATCGATACACCGTCCTGAGCTTCAACATCCCGGGAAACGGCTACGACGGCTTCCTGATAGAGAACTACCGGGATTTTGTCGCCGCGGACATGGCCCGGATCTTCCTCTGGGGGCTTAACTCCCTTGGGATCACGTCCCTTTATGCCCTCATTGGCGGTTCCCTGGGGGGCGGCATCGCCTGGGAAATGGCTGCCCTGAAACCCGGGCTGGCCAGGCATCTGATCCCGGTGGCTTCCGACTGGAAATCCACAGACTGGTTGATCGCGAACTGCCAAATCCAGGAGCGCTTCCTGCTGAATTCCAAAGACCCGGTGCACGACGCCCGGATGCATGCCATGCTTTGCTACCGCACCCCGGAATCCTTCAAGGAGCGCTTCAGGCGCAGTACAAATGAGGAACAACAGGTCTTCAATGTGGAGAGCTGGCTGCTGCACCATGGAAAGAAGCTGCAGGAGCGGTTTCAGCTCGCCGCCTATAAGCTCACCAACCAACTCCTTAAAACCATCGACATTACCCGGGAAGGGGCCGCGCGTTTCAAGGCCCTGCAGGAAAGCGATACCCATATCCACATCATCGGTGTGGATTCCGATTTGTTTTTTACAGCCTCTGAGAACCGAGATACCTACAGACAACTCGCCCGGGCGCGGACCAACGTGACCTATGGGGAAATCCGTTCCCTTCACGGACACGATGCCTTCCTGATCGAACACGCCCAGATGGAAGAGTTGCTGCGGCCTGTTTTCCGGCCCGATACCAAAACCGCCCCCTTAAAGGTCCTCAAATTCGGAGGGACTTCCCTTGCCAATGGGAAGGGCCTTGAGCGGGTCCTGGATATCATCCAGCAGAAACACGAGGGGGGGGAACGCCTGGTGGTGGTCCTTTCGGCCAGGGAAAAGGCCACGGATCAGCTGCAGGAAATGCTGGAAGCAGCGGCCCGGGGCAGGGACTACAGGGAGCTTTTTGGTGCTTTCGTGGAATACCAGCAGCACACCTTTACCGATGTGGACCTGTCGGATGCCTTCCAGGGCCTTGGACAACTGCTGGAAGGGGTTCGCCTGCTGGGGGACTACAGCCTTAAGGTCCGCGACCAGGTATGGGCGTACGGGGAGCTGATCGCCTCCCGCCTGCTGGCAGAATTGCTGGGGAAAAGAGGGGTGCCCGCCCAGTGGATTGATTCCCGCGACCTCCTGAAGACGGATGCCCATTTTGGGGATGCCCATATCCTGGAAGGCCCCTCCCGGGAGAACGTCCTGAAGCGATTCGCGGACCTGCCTGGGGGGACGGTCCCCGTCGTTACCGGGTTTATCGCATCCACCCAAACGGGGGAGACAACCACCCTGGGAAGGAACGGGAGCAATTATACCGCTTCCCTGCTTGCCAATTTCCTGAATGCGGATGAACTTGAAAATTACACCCATGTAGACGGGATCTATACGGCCAACCCGGATTTGGTGGCGGATGCCAGGCGGATTTCCCACCTGTCCTACAACGAGGCCAATGAGCTGGCCAATTTCGGGGCGAGCATCCTCCACGCCAAGACGATTATCCCGCTCCTGGAGAAGAACATCCCCCTGCGGATCCGCAACACCTTTGACAAAGAAAGCCGGGGATCGCTGATCAGTGCCGAACCCAGCGCCGGGGGCGTACAGGCGCTGTCGGTACTTGAGGACCAGGCCCTGATCCACTTGGAGGGCCGCGGCCTGCTCGGCAAGGTCGGGGTGGATGCGCGGATCTTTCGGGCCCTCGGCCAAAGCGGGATCAGTGTGGGCATGGTGTCCCAGGGATCCTCCGAGCGGGGGATCGGCCTGGTGGTCCGGGCATCGGACGCGGAGAAGGCCTGCAAGGCGCTGGAAAACGAGTTTGAGGCGGACCTGAAATCCCGGGACATCAATCGCATCCTCACCACCCGGGGCGTGGCCGTAATTTCCCTGGTGGGGCAGGACCTTAGCAGTTTCCACAGGCCCTATAACGCCCTGATCCGCAACCAGGTGGTGCCCCTGCTGTTCAACAACGCCGTGACAGGGAGGAATATCAGCCTGGTAGTCCGCAGGGAGGAGATGCTTAAAGCCCTCAATGTGATGCACGGCCAGGTGTTCGGGGTCAGTAAAAAGATCAACCTGGCCCTTTTCGGCCTCGGGCAGGTAGGGGGTACCCTGATCACCCAATTGCTGGACTCCGCAGCACAAATCGAATCCCGAAAGGGCATCCGGCTCCATATCGTCGCCCTGGCCAATTCCAGGAAACTCCTGCTGGATCCCGGGGGCATAGGTGGTGACTGGAAAAAACGCCTGGAGGAAACCCGGGAGGGATATTCCCTGGAGGAGCTTTACCGCATGGTCGAAACCCATCACCTGGAAAACCTGATTGCCGTGGATAATACGGCCAGCGCCGACCTTGTGGGGCACTACCCGGAGTTGGTCCGAAAGGGGTTCGACCTGGTTTCTTCCAACAAAATTGCGAACACCCGATCCATTTCGTTCTATGCCGGGCTGAGGCAGGTGTTGAAGGAGCATCAGAAACAGTATTTGTACGAGACCAATGTCGGTGCCGGATTGCCCCTTATCGATACCATCCGGCTGCTCCACCTCTCCGGAGAGAATATCACCCGGATTCGCGGGGTCTTTTCCGGTTCCCTCGGATTTGTTTTCAATGAATTTTCCAGGGGCGGCCGTCCTTTTTCCGACATCCTTTTAGAGGCCATGCAGGCCGGGTATACGGAACCAGACCCGCGGGAAGATCTTTCCGGGAATGATGTGGGGCGAAAGTTGCTGATCCTGGCACGGGAACTGGAACTGGAGAACGAATTCGCGGACATCCGGATTGAGAACCTGATCCCCCCCGGACTTCGGGAACTATCCCTGGAGGCATTCCTGAAGGCCCCGCATGAGCTGGATGCCTTTTTCGAGGCCCGGTTAAAAGAGGTCCCGGAAGGGGAGGTCCTGCGCTATGTAGGCGAATTGTCCGGGGATTTGCAGCGAAGCAAGGGAGTGCTCGAGACCAAACTCGTCTCCGTACCTAAGGACGCTCCCCTGGGCAGGGTACGGGGGGCGGATTCCCTGATCGAGATCTATACGGAATCCTACGGGCGGAACCCGCTGGTGATCCAGGGAGCGGGAGCCGGGGCTGCGGTTACGGCCCGGGGGGTTTTTGGGGACCTGCTCAGGATTGCCGAAAAAGGACACACAGAATTTAGTTGAACTGATAAAAACATCCCATCGTGAAAAGACACCATACAGAAACCGAAGCCATCCGGACCCAGATCCCGAGGACGCCGTTCCAGGAGCATTCCGCACCCCTGTATCTCACCTCGAGCTTTGTCTTCGAGGATGCCGAGGACATGAGGGCTTCCTTTGCCGAGGAGAAGGACCGGAACATCTATTCCCGCTACTCAAATCCGAATTCGGATGAACTTATCCGAAAGGTATGCCTGATGGAGGGAGCCGAGGACGGGTTTGCATTTGCCTCGGGCATGGCTGCGGTGTTTTCCACCTTTGCGGCCCTGCTGGACGCCGGTGACCATATCGTGGCCTCCAGGTCCGTGTTTGGGTCCACGCATAGCCTGTTTTCGGATACGTTCCCCAGGTGGGGGATCAGCCATTCCTATTTTCGACATGACGACCTGAATTCCATAGAATCCCTGATACGGCCGGAGACAAAGGTGCTCTACGCAGAGTCCCCGACCAATCCCGGGGTGGACCTTCTGGATTTGGAGGCCCTGGGTAAAATAGCCAGAAAACACGGGTTATGGCTCATTATCGACAACTGTTTTGCAACCCCCTACCTGCAGCAACCCATTCGCTTTGGGGCCGACATCGTCATTCATTCGGGAACCAAACTGATGGACGGACAGGGGCGTGTCCTGGCCGGCCTGGCCGTGGGCAACAGGGAGCTGATCGACCGGATCTACCGCTTTTCACGGATTACCGGCCCGGCCCTCTCGCCCTTCAATGCATGGGTGCTCTCAAAAAGCCTGGAAACGCTTCCGGTCCGGGTGGACCGGCACTGTGAAAACGCCCTCAGGGTGGCTGAATTCCTGGAGGACCATCCCCGGGTAACCTGGGTGAAGTATCCGTTTTTGCCCTCCCACCCCCAGTTTGCCCTCGCCCGGCGGCAGATGAAGGCCGGAGGCTGCGTGGTGGCTTTTGAAGTGCAGGGAGGGGTCGATGGCGGCCGGGAGTTTTTTGACCGCATCAGGTTGCTATCGCTCTCGGCGAACCTGGGGGATTCGCGCAGCATTGTCACCCACCCGGCATCCACTACCCACAGCAAACTGAGTAAGTCAGAGCGCTCCCAGAGTGGGATTACCGATGGCATGGTGCGCATATCGGTGGGCCTGGAGCACGTGGAAGACATCCTTTCGGATCTGGACCAGGCCCTGTGGGGCAGGCAGGGCCGGCAGGACCGGGGTGTTGCTGATGGAAGTCAGTCTGGGAAAGGGTTTTGAAGCCCGTGATGATCGGGAATTATACGGGTAGGCGGTTTGTTTTTCAAGGCTCCGTAACCGTTCTTTGCAGAAGTTCATTGTCACATTGTGTTGTTATTGAGAAAGGCTAAGGGAATAGACCCGGCGAAGCCTTAGCAACCCTTTTCCCCCCCCAGGGAAAGAAGGTGCTACATTCTACCCTGTCCGCAGCCGGATGCAGGAAAGATAACAGGCCAGTCCCGGGTTTGATCCTGCCCCTTTCCCAACCAGTACACCTAATAAACACCTTCTCCTGAATCGGGGGAGTCACAGATGCGATTGAAGTATGTCAACGATAGAAGAGCTTTTAAGCCAGCGTATCCTCGTCCTTGACGGGGCCATGGGGACCATGTTGCAGCGTTATGGTTTCTCGGAAGGCGATTTCCGGGGTACCCGTTTTGCGGACTGGCCACAACCGCTGCAGGGCAATAACGACCTGTTGTCCCTTACCCAGCCCGGGGCCATAGCGGATATTCACCGGCTGTACCTGGAGGCCGGGGCTGACATTATTGAAACCAATACCTTTTCCGCCACTGCCGTGGCCATGGCAGACTATGGCATGGAGGACCTGGCCTTTGAGATGAACCGCGAATCGGCACGCATTGCTTCAGAGGTGGCTGCCGAATTCAATCGGAAAACCCCGGATAAGCCCCGCTTTGTGGCCGGGAGTATGGGTCCTACCAATAAAACGGCCAGCCTCTCGCCGGATGTCAACAACCCGGGATACCGCGCCATTACCTTTGATGCCCTGCGAAGCGCGTATCGGGAACAGGCAGAAGGCCTTCTGGAAGGAGGTGTGGACCTGCTCCTGGTGGAAACGGTTTTCGATACCCTGAATGCCAAAGCAGCGCTTTCTGCCATTGCGGATGCACAGCAGGAACGCCCCGAAAAGGTCCCGGTCATGGTGAGCGGTACCATTACGGATGCTTCCGGCAGGACCCTTTCGGGCCAGACCGCCGAGGCCTTTCTGATTTCCATCAGCCATGCCCCCCTGCTTTCCGTGGGGTTTAATTGTGCCCTGGGGGCGAGCCAGCTCACGCCCTATTTGCAGATACTCTCCGACCGGACAGGCCTGGCCGTATCGGCCCACCCGAATGCAGGCCTTCCCAATGCCTTTGGCGCATACGATCAGGGCCCCCGGGAGATGCAGAACCAGATTCGGGAATACCTGGAGAAGGGGCTGATCAATATCGTGGGCGGATGTTGTGGGACAACCCCGGAGCATATCAGGGAGCTTGTGGAACTGGTGAAGGAATACAAGCCCAGACCGTTTCAAATTCCAAATTCCAATCCCGATAACTATCGGGACCAAATTCCAAAAGAAGGGATCAGGGAAATGAACGCTGGTTCGGTAAGCGGATCTGAGGGGCGGTACCTGAAACTGGCCGGGCTCGAACCCCTGGTGGTTACCCCGGAGAGCAATTTCATCAATGTGGGGGAGCGCACCAATGTGGCCGGGTCCCGCAGGTTCCTGCGACTCATTGCGGAAGGTGCCTACGAGGAGGCCCTTGATATTGCAAGGGATCAGGTGGAAGGGGGTGCCCAGATCCTGGATGTAAACATGGACGACGGCCTGATCGATGGGAAGGAAGCCATGGTGCGCTATCTGAACCTGCTGATGGCAGAGCCGGATATCGCCCGGGTCCCCATCATGATCGACAGTTCCCGATGGGAAATCATCGAGGCAGGCCTTCAGGTCGTCCAGGGAAAATGCGTGGTGAATTCCATCAGCCTGAAGGAGGGGGAGGAGACCTTCCTCTGGCAGGCCCGGCAAATACGCAGGTATGGGGCCGCTGTGATTGTTATGGCCTTCGATGAGCAGGGGCAGGCCGATTCCTTTGACCGGCGGATTGAAATCGCAGAGCGCTCCTACCGCCTGCTTACCGAAAAGGCAGATTTCCCCCCGGAGGACATCATTTTTGACCTGAATATTTTTCCTGTGGCTACCGGTATGGAGGAACACCGGCGCAATGCGGTCGATTTTATCGAGGGAACCCGCTGGGTCCGGCAACACCTCCCGTATTGCAGCGTCAGCGGGGGGGTGAGCAATGTCTCTTTCAGCTTCCGGGGGAACAACCCGGTACGGGAGGCCATGCATTCCGCTTTCCTGTATCACGCCATCCGGGCCGGGATGAACCTGGGTATTGTAAACCCCACCCTTCTTGAGGTGTATGATGACATTCCCGAAACCCTGCTGGCCTATGTGGAAGATGTGTTGCTCGACCGGAGGGAGGACGCCACCGAGCGGCTCCTGGAGTACGCCGAAACCGTACAGGGAAGCGGCAGGAAGCGGGAAAAGGATGAAGCCTGGAGGGAGCTTCCCCTGCAGGACCGCATCACCAGGGCCCTGGTCAAGGGGATCGATCAGTACATTGAAACAGATGTGGAAGAAGCCCGGAAGGAAAGCCAGAGGACCATCGAGGTGATTGAAGGCCCCCTTATGCAGGGGATGAACGTGGTGGGGGACCTGTTTGGCAGCGGTAAGATGTTCCTACCCCAGGTAGTGAAGTCCGCCCGGGTCATGAAAAAAGCGGTGGCTTACCTGACGCCCTTTATCGAGGCGGAGAATGCGGCCGTGAGCGATATGCGCCCTGCCGGCAAGATCCTGATGGCCACTGTAAAGGGGGATGTCCACGATATTGGCAAGAACATCGTGAGCGTAGTGCTGGCCTGCAACAATTACGAA
>JAWWDW010000025.1:0-11214 GCA_033719735.1 Robiginitalea sp.
AAATTCCCGGGGATTGCGAAGCCCCAGGCGCGCTGCCAGTTCCATGCGGAGTGTGCTCAGCTGGGTACGTACAGGATCGGTTTCCCCAGAGAGGACCAGGATCAGGTCCCCTGGTTGGGCCCCGGTGCGTTCGGCCCATTGGGCCAGGTCCTCCTGCCCGTAGAACTTATCCACGGAGGATTTAAAGGTTCCGTCCTCGTTGCAGCGAACATAGACCAACCCCTTCGCGCCTACCTGCGGACGTTTGACCCAATCCGTGAGGGCGTCGATTTCCTTCCGGCTGTAGGCGTTGCCGCCCGGAACCGCGATCCCCACTACCAGTTCAGCCTCGTTGAAGATCCGGAAGTCCCGGTGGCGGGCTACCTCATTCAGCTCCCCAAACTCCATCCCGAACCGGATATCGGGCTTGTCGGAGCCGTAGCGTTTTATCGCTTCGTCATAGGTCATGCGCGGGATGGCGTCCAGTCGTACCCCACAGATCGCCTCGAGCAGGTGGAGGGTCAGCCCCCCGAAGGTCTCCAGGATGTCTTCCTGCTGCACAAAGGCCATCTCGCAGTCGATCTGGGTGAACTCCGGTTGGCGGTCGGCCCTGAGGTCCTCATCCCGGAAGCATTTGACGATCTGGAAATACTTGTCTATCCCGCCTACCATCAGGAGTTGCTTGAAGGTCTGGGGAGACTGGGGCAGGGCGTAGAACTCCCCTTCGTTCATCCGGCTTGGGACTACAAAGTCCCGAGCGCCTTCCGGGGTGGATTTGATCAGGTAGGGGGTTTCCACCTCTATAAAGCCTTTGTCGGAAAGGTACTTCCGCACCTCCATTGTAACCCGCGACCGGAAGATCAGATTTTCCTTCACCGGCCGGCGCCGGATATCCAGGTAGCGGTACTTCATCCGCAGTTCTTCGCCCCCGTCGGTCTCATCTTCAATGGTAAAGGGCGGGGTGAGGGAAGGGTTGAGTACGTTGATTTCGGAGACCAGCACTTCGATGTTTCCCGTGGGGATCTTCGGGTTTTTGGAAGCCCGTTCGATGACTTCACCGGATACCTGCAACACGAATTCACGGCCTGCCTGCCGGGCTTTTTCAAGCAGCTTTTCGTCCGTCCTCTCCTGGTCGAATACCAGTTGGGTAATCCCGTAGCGGTCCCGGAGGTCGATCCATACGACGAACCCCTTGTCGCGGACCTTCTGGACCCATCCGGACAGCTGGACCTTTTGTCCGATATGATTTTCGTTTAACTCCCCGCAGGTGTGCGATCTGTACATAGTCCCTGAATTATGCCTGCAAAGGTACAATGGAAAGGGGGAAGCTCACAAGGTTTCCTGCAAACTTCCCCCTGATTTCGATCGGTACTCCCGGAATTTGTCAGGCGGCTTTTTCCAGCGGCTTGGGGGATTCCTTCACCTGCGGTTTCCTGCGCCTTCCCCTGAAGGCGATTTTGATCCGGTAGGTGATGTTGAACAGCACGGGAACAATGATCAGGGTGAGGAAGGTAGCCACCAGCAATCCGAAGATCACCGTCCAGGCCAGGGGCCCCCAAAAGATCACGTTGTCCCCCCCTATGTAGAGCTGTGGATCGAACTCGGAAAAGAGGGTGAAAAAGTTGATGTTGAGGCCGATGGCCAGCGGGATCAACCCGAGCACCGTGGTGATGGCGGTCAGCAGTACCGGCCGGAGCCTGGCCTTCCCGCCCCGTACAATGGCCTCTGTAACCTCCTCGAGGGTGAGCAGGTCCTTATCATCCAGCCCTAGGGCCACTTTCTTGCGGTCGATCAGGATCTGGGTGTAGTCCAGAAGCACCACCCCGTTGTTGACCACGATCCCTGCCAGGGCGATGATCCCCATCATGGTCATCATGATGACAAATGGCCACCCCGTGAGCATCAGCCCGCCAAAGACGCCTATGAAACTCAGGAAGATGGCCGTCATGATGATGGCGGGTTTTGAAATCCCCCCGAACTGGAAGACCAGGATGAGCATGATCAGTCCAAGTCCCGAAAAGAAGGCGCCCATCAGGAACTCCATTTGCTTGTTCTGCTCCTCGATCTGGCCGGTATAGTCGATCTTTACCCCTGCCGGGAGGCCTTCAAACTCCTCCATGGCTTCCTGCACCTCGGATACGACGGCCCCGGCATCCGTAAAGCCGGGCCTCAGGGCCGAGTAAACGGTAACCACCCGTTTGGCATCCCGGTGTTTGATGGCGCTGAAGGAGGAGGTGTTGCGCTGGCGGGCCACAGCAGACACAGGCACCTCCTTAATCTGCCCGTTGGATGGGTCCCGGAAAATGATCTTCTGGTTAAAGAGGGCGCTTGTATTGTAGCGCAGGTCCTCGTTGAAGCGGACGTTGATGTCGTAGTCCTCCCCGTCCTTTTTGTAGATGCCGGCCTTGTCCCCGAAAAGGGAGCGCCTCAGTTGCTGGCCTACCTGCCCGACGGATACCCCGAGCTCGCCTGCTTTTTTGCGGTCTACCACCACCTGCATGGAGGGTTTGCTCTTGTTGACATCGATCTTCAATTCTTCAATCCCCCCAATGTTCTTCGAGTTGATAAAGGTTCGCATCCGCTCAGCAAGGTTGATGAGCGTATCGTAGTTCTGACCCTCCAGTTCGATGTTGATGGGATAGCCCGCAGGGGGTCCTACGGCGTCCTTTTCCACACTGATGGTGACCCCGGGATAGATCCCCTTGAGGCCTTCCTGTATTTTTGCACGGAGCATCTCGCTGTCCCTTCCTTCCCGGTATTTGAACTCCCGCATGGAAAGGGTGATTTTTCCCCTGTGCGGCATTTCGGCTGCGGACCCTCCTTCGGTAAACGGGTTTTCAGCCCCTTTGCCCACCTGGGAGACGGAGGATTCCAAAAGTAGGTTCTTTTCCCCTTTCATAAAGGCATCCCCGTCCACGATGTCGTACACCCGTTTTTCGATGGCCCTTGTAATCTCGTTCGTCTTTTCGATGGCCGTCCCCTGGGGATATTCCACATAGACGATGATCTGGTTGGGGGTGTTGTCGGGAAAGAATTCCACCTTGGTGCGCCCGCTGCCCAGGGAAGCCCCAAAACTCATAAAGGCCAAAAGGAGCAACACCACCATGGCACCGAAGTACCAGTAGACATTTTTGCCGCGCAGGGCCCCCTTGAGTTGTTTTTCATACAGGTTTTCCAGCTTCCTGAGGGTTCTCTGCTGGAACCGGTTGGCGGATTTCTTGATGACGTATTTGTAGAGCCAGAAAAGCCCGGCTGTCACGATCATCAGGGTCCCGAGTCCGCGGATGGGGCCACCCAAAATAAAGATGAACAGGCCGATGCCCACCAGGAAGATGCTCAGGCGGATCAGCTGTTTGCGGGTGAGCTCTTTCTCCCCGGTCTCCATAAAGCTGGATACCAGCATGGAATTCATAAAGATGGCCACGAACAGGGAGGACCCAAGTACCACGGAAAGGGTGATGGGGAAGAAGATCATGAATTCCCCCATGATCCCGGGCCACATCCCCAAGGGTACGAAGGCGGCAACCGTGGTGGCGGTTGAGATGATGATGGGTACCGCGATTTCCCCAATCCCTTTTTTGGCAGCCTGGATCCGGGACATGCCCTCCTCGTCCATGAGGCGGTAGACGTTTTCCACGACCACTACCCCGTTGTCCACGAGCATCCCAAGGCCCATGATAAGCCCGAAGAGGATCATGGTGTTGAGGGTGTACCCAAGGGCCGAGAGGATCATAAAGGACATGAACATGGACATAGGGATGGCAAAGCCCACAAAAAGCGCGTTGCGGAAGCCCAGGAAGAACATCAGCACGGTCACCACCAGGATGATCCCGAAGATGATGTTGTTCACCAGGTCGTCCACCTGGTTCAGGGTCCGGCTCGAGGAGTCGTTGGCTATGCTGATATCCAGGTCTGCCGGCAGGTAATCGGCCTTGGCATCTTCAATTATGTCGCGTATTTGATCGGCCGCGGAGATCGCGTTTTTCCCCGCTCGTTTCTTGACATCGAGCATGACCACGCTTTCACCCCGTTCCCGGGCATAGGTGGTCTTGTCTTCCTCTCCGAATTTCACAACCGCAATATCCTTCAGGTAGATAGCCGAGCCGTTTTCCGATTTCACCACGAAATTTTCCAGGTCAGAGGGATTCTCAATCTCCCCCAGGATCCGGATGGTACGCCTTTGGCCGCTGGTTTTAAGGTTGCCGGCAGACATGGTCATATTCCCGTTGGCGATGGCATTGAGCACATCCTGGAAACTAACCTTTGCAGCCATCATTTTGTAGATGTCCACAGCCACTTCCACCTCTTTTTCCTGGGCGCCCCGAATGTCCACTTCCTTGATTTCGGTTAGGTCTTCAATATCATCCTCCAGGAGTTCGGCGTATTCCTTGAGTTGCTCCACCGGGTAGTCACCCGTGAGGTTGACGTTCATGATGGGAAAGGATTCCGACAGGTTCAGGTCGAAGACATTGGGTTCCACTTTGGCGCCGTTGAATATCGGCCAGTCCTCCCCGGCCTTTTCCCCGTCCACCTCGTCCTTTACCTTCTGCTTGGCATTCTCCACCGAGATGTTTTCGTCGAATTCCACCACGATCATGGAGTAGTCCTCCTGGGAGGTGGAGGTGAGTTCCACCAGGTTGCTGACGTTCTTAAGGCGGTCCTCCAGGGGGTCGGTAATGAGGCGTTCCACGTCCTCTGCCGTGTTTCCGGGATACACGGTACTTATATAGATCTTGGTTTCCTTGACCTCCGGAAAATCCTCCCGGGGCATAGAGAAATAGGAGGAAAGCCCAATAAAGAAAAAGATACCGATCATCACATAGACGACCGACGGATTGTCGATGGCCCATGATGAAAGGCGAAATTCCTTGTCTGCGTTTTTTTTCTGTCTGCTCATGCCGGATTGATTATTTCGATTTCCTGTCCCTCGCGGATGCGACGAGCCCCTTCCATGATGATTTGGTCTCCGGGCTCAATGCCATCCAGGACTTCAATGAGGTCCCCCTGGGAAAGCCCGGTGGTGATGAATCTTTTTTCGGCCTTCCCAAAACCGTCGGCAGTAACTTCCGAAGCGATATAGACATACTGTTCTCCCACAGAATTCTCTGAAATTGCACTGGGTGGGATCAGCAGGGCTTCCTCTTTGGAGTAGTCGTTGATACGGACCCGGGCCGTAAGGTTGGGCTTGATGTTCCCATTCCTGTTTGGCACGGGGATTTCGACGCTGAAGGTACGGTTGGCCGGGTTGATGAAATTCCCGGTTTGGCGCACTTTGGTATCGATGCTGTCCCCCAGTACCGGGATATAGATCTGTACCCGTTTTCCCGGGGTAACCCCCTGGAGGTAACTCTCAGGCACATCGACTTCCACATACATGTCTGACAGGTTCACCAGGCGGAACACCGGCATACCGGTAGCCGGGTTTACCGTGCTTCCCTCTTCCTGCATCACGTCATCCACAATGCCGCTGAAAGGGGCCACAAAGACGGATTTGGCAAGCTGGGCTTCTGCCTGTTTCACTGAATTCACAGAAGCTTCATAAGTTGTTTTGGCCTGCAGGTACTGGATCTCAGAACCAATGTTTTGTTCCCAGAGGCGTTTCTGCCGCTCATAGGTGGTTTCTGCCAGGGCCGCCTGGGTGCGGAGTTGTTCAAGACCCGATGCCATTCCGCCATCATCGATCTTTGCGAGTACCTGCCCTTTTCGGACGGCGTCGCCTTCCTTTACATGTACCTTCAGCAGGGTTCCTCCCATCTCCGGGTAGAGCAGGACGTTTTGTTTGGTCTGTACATCGCCCTGCAGGTCGAGGAAGTGTTCAAATTCCCGGGGGACTATTTCCAGGGTGGTCACCAGCGGGACGTTCCGCTTGCTTTCCCGTGCTGCAATCACGGAATCGATTTTTCGAAGGGAGGAAACCAGGGATCTCTGCTGTTCCGTCAGGGCCTGCTGTCGTTCTTTGATTTCTTCCAGGCTGCCGCTGGCGATCAGATCTTCCAGGGGGGTTTCCTGTCCGCCGGTGCATCCGGCAAGCAACAAGAGAAGTATCGGGAGTGCGTAAAGACTTTTTTTCATGGTTGATTGATATTGATCAAGGGTATTAGTAATGCGTTAGTAAGGGTTCAGGATATTTTCCAGCTCTGTTTTTTTGTTGATCACGTCGATCATGGCCTGGAGGTATTCACTTTGAGCGGTATAGAGCTGGGATTGTGCCTGCCTCAGATCGAAACTCGAGGCGATCCCCTCGGAATACTTGATTTCGTTTTTCTTTTCAATGCGCTCAGCCAGGGAGAGGTTCTCCTTGCTGGTCTGGTAACTCTCAATAGCCAGGATATAATCGCTTCGGGCCTGCTTGTGTTGCAGCTTTATCATCTGCTCTGCCTCCTGCAATTCCGTTTTCGCCTTTTCCAGGGCAATTTTGGCCCTTTGGGTGGTGGCACTTCGTTTTAGCGAGCTGAAGATGGGGATTCTGAGGTCGAACCCTAAAATGGAGGCGTCGAACCCCTGTTTGTCCGATCCCAGGATGGTTATAGGGTCGCCAAATTCAGTCCATCCGTAATTGATAAAGGCATCGAGTGTGGGGAGCGCCCGGCTTCGGGCCAGTTTCCATTCGTAGTACCGCTGTTCGTTTAGATTTGTGACCAGTTTGAAATCCGTATTGTTTTCCAACTGGAATTCGGCCTCCAAAAGTTCCGGTTGTGTTTCCTGTTGCACCAGATCATCCAGGCTTTGGGTGAGCTCTGAGGGATGGTCCAGTGGAAGGCCCATCACCACGTTGAACATCTGGAGCGTAATGATCTGCAGGCGCTGGTTGCTGTTCAGGGCATTTTTAAGGGTAGCCAGGGTAATCTGGAGCTGTTCTACGTTCTCTTCTTCACCCAGTCCATTTTCATACAACTTCTGGGTTTCATAAAGATTTGTTTCCACAGCAGCGATGTTTCGCTTCAAAATTTCTGTGCTTTCCCTCGCAAGCAGGGCATTCCCATAGGATTCCACGACCGCTTTTCGAACTTCCTGGTCCGTTTTTTCCTTGTTGTTCGCACTATAACTTAGGAATGCCTTGGTGGCCTGGACCCCAACAATATAGGATCCATCAAAGATCTGCTGACGAAGGGTTGCCGTAGCGGCTGTCGACCTGGGTGGCCCGAAGATTATGGGCACAAAAGTCCCGGGTTCCCCGTTGGGGAAGAAATCACCCGGGATCAGGGATACCGGTTGTATCAACTGGTCCTGGTAGTTGATGTTTCCATCGATCTGTGGCAGCCCATCGGCAATGACTTCCCATTTTTGTTTCTGGGCATCGATCAGGTCCCGGTCCGCATTGATGGCGCTGTAGTTGTTTTCCAGGGCGAACTGAATGGCCTCTTCAAGGCTGAAATGGGTCGGCAGCTCCTGGGCCTGGCCCAGGTGAAAGGTAAACAGGGCTATTCCAATAAATCTGAGAATACGCATTAGTCCTGGTTTGAGTTTATTATTGTATTTAGTACGGTTCTTCCCTCAGGTGTTACAATCCCCCTCAGGTGGTATTCCAGGTGTTCGTTCATCAGGGGCACCATGGGGAACGTATGCCTGGGAAACAGGCGGTCGTCCTTCAGGCTGGTCATTCCCGCAAAATAGATGCGGGCAATGAGGTCTGGATTCAGGTTTTCCCGGTACAGCCCCTGGTCGATCCCCCTCTGGATGTTGGAACGGATACACTCCATGACCACTTCATATTGCTTCGCCTGAAGGGTTTTGCTTATCTGCGGGTAGTATTTTTTCAGCTGGTAATGGGGGGAGGTTTTCTCGTCTTTCAGATTTGCAAGGGCAAATTGCTTGACCTCATAGAGCTCTTCAATGGGGTTCTTCCCCTTTTCGCAAATGCAGTCGATCCCGTGGGAGATCTTGTGGAAGAGGCTCAGGGTACACTGCTCGACCAGATCGGTCTTGTTCTTAAAGTGGGTATAGATGGTCTTTTTGGAAATGGCCATCTGCTCGGCCAGGTCATCCATGGTCACGCTTTTAAACCCCATATTGAGGAAAAGTTCGGTGGCCGTCTCCAGGATCTTTTCTTTCATGGGGCGAATGTAGGTCGGAAACTTTAAAAACCAAAAAAGTTTCCATCGTTTTACAATTATTTAACAATAGCGGCTACTTTTCCTAATTTTCCGGGTCTCGGGTTGTGTAAGGACCTGGCTTTGTCCTAATTTTGAGCCATGATTGAATCCATCTCGAATTACCGCACGGCTTTCCTGGAGCATTTGGCCAAAGCATCGGACCCCAGGGTGCCCGAGGGGCTTTACGAACCGGTCCGGTACATCCTGAACCTTGGCGGCAAACGATTGCGCCCGGTACTGGTCCTGCTCAGTGCGGACCTGTATGGGACTTCTGTGGAAGAAGCCATGCCGGCAGCAAGGGCAGTGGAAATCTTCCACAATTTTACCCTGGTACACGACGACATCATGGACGACGCCCCCCTGCGCCGGGGGCAGCCCACGGTACATGAAAAGTGGGACACCAATACTGCCATCCTTTCCGGGGATGCCATGCTGATTGAAGCATACCAGCAGCTGGAAGGGTATCCCGACGGGGTTTTCAAGCCCCTGATGACCCTCTTCTCCAAAACTGCCCTGGAGGTTTGTGAAGGACAGCGGTACGATATGGACTTCGAAACCCGGGACGATGTTCAGATTTCAGAGTACCTGAAGATGATCGAGTATAAAACCGCTGTTTTGATCGGTTGTGCCCTGAAAATGGGCGCCCTGGTAGCCAGGGCCCCCGGGCCGGACCAGCAGGCATTGTACTCCTTCGGCATCTATCTCGGCCTGGCGTTCCAGTTGCAGGATGACTATCTGGATGTCTTTGGGGACCCTGAAACCTTTGGAAAACAGGTGGGCGGGGATATCATCGAGAACAAGAAAACCTATTTGTACCTCAAATCCCTCGAGGTGGCGCCCCCGGAGGAAACCCGGGAACTGCAGGACCTGTATTCGATCAGGCCCAGGAATTCTAAGGCTAAAATCCAGAGGGTCTCCCAGATTTTTCAGGCCAGCGGTGCTGCGGAGGCTACGCGAAAAAAAATCCTCGAATATACCGATGAGGCCTTCCGCCAACTGGATTCCCTGCAATTGCCCGATGCCAAAGTAGCCGTTTTAAGGGAGTTTGGCAAGTGGCTGCTCAATAGGGACTTTTAGTCAATGCTTTCCAGAATGCCCTGATAAACATGCCTTTGGGGCAGGAATTTACGATCTGGAAATCCTCTGCGAAGTTGGTTTGTTCGTGGAGGAACTTAAAAATAAGCTGCGGGCTTAACTTGCGGAACAAACTGGAAAAGATGAGGCTTCCCTTCTCGTTTTCCCGGGCGAGCACATCGAGCATCAGCCGGTCGTAGTACCAGAATTTTGATTTCACCGCCATCTTCAGGGGCTTCCCCGTTTTGAGGGCTTCTACCAGGCGGGGTACTTTCTGGCTGGTACTCCAGAAGGTGTATCCCGTACTGGGCTTGGCCCAGCCGCCTGCAATGCCAATGTGAACGAGATTGGCCCGGTCGGCCGCCGCAAAGTCATTCACCGTCATGGGGATGCTGCCCCGTTCTTCTTCCAGGATCTCATAGGAGGGGTTGCCGAGGTCTTCTTCCAAATAGGCTTTCAGGGCGGCCTCGTACTGCTGTGCTTCCAGGAGGCTCTCTGAAAACAGGGTATATTCTATAAGGGCTTCCGTGGGGCTCTGCGGCAGGACATACATAAAGCGGGTATGCCCGTCCTGCGGGATGGAGAAATCCATAAACGTAGGGGCTTCCGGGTCAAACACGGGTTCTTTGCAACGGACAAACCACCCGACAAAATGCTGCTGCAGCACCGGGAAGGGCTTCATCAGGGCCTCGATAGGCTCAAAGCAGACGCTGCTGAAGACCCTGTCCGCAGCATAGTCCCCTGAAGCCGCTTTCACCAGGGCCCTGGGCTCCCCGGGTTCGATGGAGCGGACGTCTTCGCGTAGCACTTCGATATTCGGGTACCGGGCGACCCGCCTGTAGTATTCCCTGTAAAAATCTTCCCCCCGCAACATCTTATAGCGGTACGGATCCAGGGGTACCCTTTTCTCAAATTTCGGGCCGCGGAAACGGAGGTGGTCCCAGGATTTTGTGAGCAGGGCATCGAATTTGCCAGGGCCTGGCTCCCAGAAACACCAGGTGCGGTCATTGGACTTCTGCGTTTGTCTCTCGAAAAGTGCAATGCGTTTGTCCCTGAAGTATGGGTCGGACCCCAGGGCATCTGCCAGTTGCAGGCCAGAAGCCCCTCCCCCCACGATGATATAGTCGAAATGCGTCATTTAGGTATGCCCACGGGTCAAAAGTACGAATTCGCGATGAGAGACCTCCCATGGATATGACATCCCTACTCGGGTTTGTCCGCCTGCAGGGCCCGACGCATTTTTTTGGGCGAGAGGTATTCAAAATAGCGGCTTTGGACCCGGAAACCTTCGTCGAGGATCAGGACAGCAGGCAGGGAAAAGGGCACCCCTTCCCGGGAAGCCAGCAAACGGGGTATTTCGTGTACAGGCTGGCGGGTTTTCCCAAATTCCGGATTCGTGTAGCGTTTGCCATCAAAAATTACGGTGTCCGGGGCCTCCACATTCATCCGGACGGCATAGAACTCCGAATTCAGTTTCCGGACCACTTCCGGGTCTTTGAAGGTCACCCGGTCCATTTTCTTGCAATAGGCGCACCAGTCGGCATAGAAATCGATCAGTACCTTTCGGGGGCGCACTTCCAGGGAGTCTTCCAGGGCTTCGAAACTCATCCATTGGATGGATTTCCCCTGAGCGTAGCTGGAAGCGAGGGAAAGGAATATACCCAGGGTCGGCAATAGTTTTCGGGTATTTGTCATCGCTAGTGCAATTTACCGAATTTCACCCCGATGAACCAGGTCCTCGGGGCGGCGGGGCCATAGATGTAATTTGAATCCCGGGTGGGGCCCACCTCGAAATCGTCCTGATAGCTGTTCAGGAGGTTTTTCACGCCCAGGGTAAAGGTGGCCATGAATTCCTCGCTGAAATCGATGTGGGATTCCAGTTTTAGGTTCAGGTCGAAAAATGGGTTTACATCGTTCAGCTCCAAAAATCCCGTCTCGCTGATGACCCGGGGAACCGTCATTTCTCCGGTATAGGTCCCGGTCAGATCTACATTAAAGGCTTCACCGGGGATCCAGGTGGCATTCAGGTACCCATACAGGTTGGGTACCCTCACAAATTCGTCGATCG
>JAWWDW010000026.1:0-10980 GCA_033719735.1 Robiginitalea sp.
CAATGGTATCCGCAAAATTCCTGAGTGCTTCGGGAGTACAACCCCGCCTTCTGAGGCCTGAAATCGTCGGCATCCTGGGGTCATCCCACCCGTTTACATACCCCTGTTCCACCAGCTGGAGGAGCTTCCGTTTGCTCACCACAGTATGACTGAGGTTCCTTCGGGCAAACTCCCGTTGTTTTGGGCGCACCTTGTCGGGGACGACCACCTGATCCAAAAACCAGTCGTATAATTCCCGGTGGGGGGCAAATTCAAGGGTGCACAGACTGTGCGAAACCTGCTCTATATAGTCGCTTTCCCCGTGGGTCCAATCGTAGAGCGGATAAATACACCAATCGGTATTTGTGCGGTGATGGGCCTTGTGCAGGATGCGGTACATCACCGGGTCCCGCATTAACATATTGGGGGATGCCATGTCGATTTTCGCCCTGAGCACATGGGCGCCCTCGGGAAATGCCCCTTCCTTCATCTTTCGAAACAGCTCGAGGTTTTCCTCCACCGGCCGATCCCGGTACGGGCTGTGGGTGCCGGCTTCTGTAGGTGTTCCTTTTTGACTGGCGATCGCATCGGAATCCTGGCTGTCCACATACGCCTTTCCCGCGCGGATCAGATCTTCCGCCCAGTCATACAGTTGTTGGAAATAGTCCGAGGCATAGCATTCCCTGTCCCAGCGGAACCCCAGCCACTGGACGTCCTTTTTAATGGCGTCCACATATTCCTGTTCCTCCTTGGTGGGGTTGGTATCATCAAACCTCAGGTTCACCGGGGCGTTGTAGCGTAAACCCAGGCCAAAATTCAGGCAAATCGAACTCGCGTGGCCTATATGCAGGTAACCGTTCGGCTCCGGTGGAAACCGGAAACGGAGTTGTTCGTTGGGAAAGCCGCTGCGCAGGTCTTCCTCTATGATATGCTCTATGAAATTCAGGGATTTTCCCTTGTCGCTCATCGGATCAGAATTGAATGGGTAAAGGTAGAAAATTGCCGTTCAACGATAAAATTAATAAGTACATCCATACAAATCCCCCCGTTTCACAACAGAATTGATCCCGCCGACAACAATAAATTCTTTAGGGGACCTCTATAAACCATATTTGTTTCTAAATGATTCGGGAACGACCGAAGCCAAACGGGCCGCACATCGATTTCCCGCTTTTTGTAGGGCATAACAAAGTCACAAACACCATTAAACCTGAGACTCATGCGAAGAAAATTACTTCTAACCACAGCCCTACTTTGTGGTTTCCTGTGGATGCAGCAAGGATCCGCCCAGGTGCTTAATGCCCCGGAAGCAGCCCCCAACCAAACCCCGCCCCCGGGAACCACCCCCTGGAGTGCCGCATGTGCCTCCGAAAGCTTTAACGATTACTGGGCCCGGTTTACCTGGTCCCCGCCCCTCGTAAATTCTGACAATGAATTCATCCTTGAGCTTTCCGATGCAAACGGAGACTTTACCGCCCCGGTAGAACTCGCCAGGGACAACGCCAAGAATACGACTTTTGATTTCTATTTCCAGTTCTCTTTACCCCAGGATACCCGTGGCGAGGGCTACCGCCTGCGCGTTCGTAGTACGAGCCCTGCAGTTACCAGCCCCGCCTCGGATCCGTATCCGATGTACTTCCTGGATGTAAACTCAGCCCTTACCATACGCCCGCAGGGACAGGCTGATTTTGGGGACGACACCGCAGAAGTGTGTGACGGAAACTCCATAACCCTGGAAGTTTACGGCCTCGCAAACGCTGATACCTATCAGTATAATTGGTATCGCAGCGGAACACCCCTCTCTGAAACCGGACCTTCCATAAGTGTTGACCAGGGGGGTATGTACGCCGTTGAAATCGATTTTGGTTCCTGTTCCGGATCTGGAAATACGCTCTCCAACCTTATAGATGTCACTACCGGGACCAGCCTGGGAATTGCCATCAACCCGCCTGCCAGTACTGCTTTATGTTCAGGAGAGACCGTTTCCCTGGATGCCAACATCACCGGGCAGGGCCTCACATATACCTGGTATAAAGATGGAAACCCGATCACAAGTCCGGCCATTGATGACTCCTCTTTTGTAGTAGATGCCAACGTAACTGGGTTTGAAGGGGACTATCAGGTTGAAATTTTCGGGGATGGTGCCTGTGTGGAGCGCTCTGCTGCCGTCAGCATTACCAATGCCGGAAACTTCACGGTAACCCGGGAAAACCCGGCCAACATGGTCGTGCTTCCCGGACAGACCGCTTTGCTGAATGTGTCCACTGATGCCACAGGAGTTACCTATCAATGGTATCGGGACGGGAACCCCATCACGGGGGCGACAAATGCATCCCTGACGGTGTCTGATACAGAAACCGGGGAATACTTTGCCCGTGTATCCCTTACAGGCGGCACCTGCAGCAGCACTTCTGTAGATTCGGAAACTACCACCGTGGTTGCTCCGGTTTCGCTTGAAATGGACATCGCCTACAACGGCTCTTATAGTGCATGCGACAATATCAGCACCGTCCTCGAAGTATCCCAGGTCCGCGCCCTGGATTCCGGGGGAAATGCGACAGACGTCACCTCCGATGTGCTCGCGGGCATGTCCTTTCAATGGTTCCTGGACGGCAACCCGATCTCTGGAGCCACGGCCTCTAGCATCAGCCTTACGGACGTTTCTGAGAATGGCACCTATCATGTAGAAGCAGCTATCTCCTCATACAGCCCTGTTTCCAATACCCTTCAGGTACAGTTGCGGGTAAATGAAACCCTGGACATCACCAGTTCCGACCTCACTGTGTGCGGACCTGCAGAGCCCGTTACCCTGAGCACCAGCCGGGACCTTACGGGAGAAACCTATGACTGGTACCGCGATGGGGTTGCTTTAAACCAAAGCACGCCTTCCATAGACGTCAGCACCCCGGGCACATACCAGTTGGTATTGGAGACAAACGGGTGCCCGCTGCCTTCAAATGAAGTTACCCTGAACCCGCTGGATGAAAATATCATTGCGCTAGACCCTGGACAGGATATCCGCATTGCCGAGGGAACCAGCCGCGTCATAACGGCTACCGGCGGGGACAGCTATCGCTGGTTCAACGGTGAGAACGTTGAGATCAGCACCGCCTCATCGGTTTCGCTCACAGAAGAAGGGTCCTACCTGCTGATCGCCAACGTAGGCGGGTGCGAGGTGAGCCGGGCCCTTACGGTGACCTACCTGGACACCTTTAAGGTTCCCAACGTCATCTCGGTAAACGGGGATGGGATCAACGACCAATGGGTCATCCCAAATTCCTATTCCGGTAAACCCGATGTGATTGTGACCATTTACAACGAAAAGGGAGAAGAGGTTCTGAATGTCAACAATTACCAAAACAACTGGCCCTCTTCAACCGCGAGCTTTTCGCGCCAGAACATGGTGTTCTATTACAAGATCCGGAATGCCGAAAAAACATTGAAACAAGGTACGATTACCGTCATACGCTAATAAAACGATGAAACGCAAATTACTGTTCTTGTTGGTTTGTCTCTCATTCCTGCCGCTGGTAAGCGCCCAGGAAGACAACCCTTTCATTGCCTATGAGGTCCCGTCTCAGAACCTTTTGAAATTCAACCGGTTCCTGATAAACCCGACCTTCTCAACGGTACGTGAAGACAAGTCCTACGTCAATTTGCTACACAGAAACCAGGCGGTTTCCTTTGATGACAACAACCAGAGTTATTTCCTGAGTTACAGCGGCCGTATCGGAGACCGGTCCGGGCTCGGTCTGAGCCTGTACACCCAGCGGGAAGGGACCCTGAGCAATTACGGGGTGCTTGCCAACTACGCCTACGGTATTAAGTTGAGTGACAAGAGCAACTTTACCTTTGGGGCCAACCTGTCCTACTACAACAGTGGTTTCGATGAAAGCCGGGCCAACCCGGTTGAAGACGACCCGTTCCTGAGTGGTTTCCAGGACAGCTCCCTGCTGACCTTCCAGCCGGGGTTCAACATTTCCTACGGCGCATTCGATTTTGGGGTGTATGCAGAAAATCTGATTGACTACAACCTGAAAACCAGTGAGTCGATTACGAGTTTTAGTGAAAAGACCTTTTCCAGCCACCTCCAATATACCCATCAGTTTGAAAATACTTCTGGCATTTTTGAACAGGGTAGGCTGATGCCTCTTGCCCGGGTTCGCAAAGTAGGGGAAGACGATCTGGTGCTCGGCGGAAACCTCATCCTCGACCTGCCCAAAATTGGCTGGCTCCAGGGGGGATACGATAGTTTTTATGGTGCCTCTGCCGGTATTGGGTTCAACCTCAACAAACGGATTTCCATCGGATATACCATGGAAAAAGGGCTTACCGACACCTTCGACAATTTCGGGGTCACCCACGAAATTTCCTTTGCCTATTCCTTTACGCCAAACCTCACCGAGGACCGTGTAATGCTGGAAGACGGGTATGAAGAAAGCCTGGTTTCCAATGAGGAGGAAACCCCGCAGGCGCTGACCATGACGGAGAAAGACCAGGAAATCGCTGAACTCAGAAAGCGTCTGGCAGAAAATGATGCCATCCTTGCTGAACTCATGTTCCGGCAGGACTCCATGGAGCAAAACCGGCAGCAAGATCTTGAAAAGCGCTTTGAAATGGTGATGCGCATGGTGCGCCAGGAAACCGCTGGTGAGCGGCCGGATGTGGAAGAAAAGGCCAAAAAGGTGTACTTCATCAACAACGATCAGGACGCCCTTGCCCAACAGGACCTGTCCAAAGAGGTCCCTGAGGTTCAGGCGGATGTGCCGGAAGCCCCGGAAATTGCCGACCCTGAGACTGAGCAGAAAGACGCCGTAGCTGCGGTAGCGCCCTTACAGCCCCGGACCCCGGAAATAGCCCGGGACCGGACCCGTACTGAAAAAACTACACCAGCAGCTGTCACCCCTGGGGTTAAGCACCGGAAATTTCGCGACTTGCAGGATGTGGCCGATGGGTATTATGTAGTGGCCAACGTCTACAAGGGATCCCATTACCTCAACAAATTTATGGACGACCTGCGCGCCCGCGGCATAGAGGCATCTTATATCGAAAATCCCAACAACGGACTCAAATATGTGTATCTGAAACGCTTTGATTCCTGGGGTGGTGCTGAAGAAGCCGTCCGATCCGGACTCGGCGGGGACTACGAAGGTTCGCTCTGGGTAATGGATGTGGATAACCGCTACACCAACGAGGACTATGCCGCCAATGCCGAAAAAGTTCGGGACAGGGCTTCCCGCTATGAAAACAATGTGCTTCGCAAGAATGTGGTTGTGCGGGACCAGGTGACCACGGCTGAAAGGCAGGATGACATCCTCGCCGAGTCCGGTGGCGGCACCCGCTACTTCCTGATCGCCAATGTGTTTTCAAACAAAAAATATGCCGATCGGTTTGTTCGCTACCTGAACTCTAAAGGGTTGAATGCGAGCTACTTTATAAACCCTGAGAACAACTACAGATACGTATATCTGAAACGCCACGACAACTGGAACAGCGCGCTGATCTCCTACTACTCAAAACTGAACGACAGTTATGAAGAAAAGATGTGGATCATGCGCGTGAAACCCAACCAGATAGCCTGATCCACATGAGAACCAACTACCTGACCAAGCTACTTACAGCCTGTTTCTTCTTAGTAGTCTCCGGCCTTTTTGCCCAGGAATACAACTCCTTTGATATCCGGTATCAGAACAACCTGAAGGGGGACCTCACCTTCATTGCCAACAATATTGTCAACCGGGAAACGGGCAGCGATGATCCGGAGGATCCCTATAACTCCACAGGTCGGCGGTCTACCTACAACGACTGGCTGGACATGCAGTACATCGACGTGGATTCGGACCCAACCACGTTTAGTTCCAGTTCCGCGACCTTTACTTTTGACCAGGCGGATTGTAACCTGATCCGGTATGCGGGCCTTTACTGGTCCGCCACCTACCCGAGCGCCCAGGCCGGACAGCCTGTGGGAGCGGGTCGCCAGAACGATTTCAACCAGGTCAGGTTCCGGGTGCCCGGAGGCAGTTATGTGGATATCACTGCCGATGAAATCCTGTACGATGGGTTTACAAGCCCCGATGCCTCCATGCAGCAGAACAGTCCCTATGCCTGCTATGCGGATGTGACTTCTTTGTTGACAGCGCTCCCCGATCCAACCGGGGAATACACCGTTGCCAACATCCGTTCCGTCACCGGATCCCTGTCTCCCGGAGGGGGAGCAGCGGCCGGATGGACGCTGGTCATCGTTTACGAAAACCCAACCCTTACCGGGAAGCTGATCACCACCTTTGACGGGTTTGCCAGGGTGCGCAGCGCCAACCCAACGGTAGATATCAATTACAGTGGTTTTAACACCATCCCGGTGGGGCCCGTCCGTGCGAATATCGGGGTAGCAGCCCTGGAAGGGGACAACCGGATCACCGGAGACCAGCTGCGCATTCGCGCCGCCAGCAATCCGGGGTTTACTACCATCAGCGACCCGGCGAACCCCTCGAACAACTTTTTCAACAGCAACATCAGCCAGGACGGCGCCATCGTCACCACTCGAAACCCCAACAGTGTAAACACCCTCGGGTATGACACGGACATGTTCCTGCTCAACAACCCCCTGAACTCGGTAATCCCCAACAACGAAACGGATGCCACGTTCCGGTTTACTTCCAACGGGGACCAGTACTATCCCTTTTTTAACTCCTTTAATGTGGAGATCATTGAGCCCGAAATCGTCCTTGAAAAAAAGGTGGAAGACATCGGGGGGAACGACATTACCGGAGCGGGGGTTAACCTGGGACAACTCCTCGATTATGTGCTTTCTTTTGAGAATACCGGAAACGACGACGCTACGAATTATGTCATCCGGGACATCCTGCCAATTAACGTAACCCTGGATGAAACCAACCTTACCCTGCCTCCAGGGGTCACCTACACCTACAATCCAGGCACCCGGGAGGTGCTGTTCAACATTCCGGACAACCTGGTGGAAGAAGGGGACCCCGTTTCCGAAATTCGGATGCGGGTCAGGGTTGCCGAAAACTGCTTTGACTTTATCAATGCCTGTACGGACATCATAGAAAACCTGGCGTATTCCACCTACCAGGGAGTCATCAACAACAACCAGATTACGGACGACCCCAGTGTTTCGGATTTTGACACCTGTGGTTTCGTAACCCCCGGGGCTACGAACTTCCTTCTGGATGACCTTGAGAACTGCGATTTTGCCCGTACCGTGGAGCTGTGCGGAAATGATGTGGTGCTGGATGCCGGAGACAATTTCGATGATTATATCTGGTACCGGGACAACAACGGGGACGGCCTGATCGATGCCGGGGACACCGTGATTACGGACGGGGACCCCGACGGGGACCCCAGCACCCTGCTGGTCACGGAAGTCGGCACCTATATCGTCGACAAAATTGTGGCCGATCCCTGTAAAGGATTCCAGGAAATCATCACCGTGGTCCTTCCCGGTGCCACCCAGACCAACCCCATCGCAGACCTGATCAATGACACCTCCAATACGGTGGAGGGTGAGGTGGTCGTCTGCCCGAACGACGGGGAACCCCTTCCCAAAATATTCCTGTGCGGCGCCAATGATACCGAATTGATCGAAATCAACATCCCGGACGCTACCAGCATTGTCTGGGAACGACTCGTAGAGGGCAGCTGTACAGACGCCGGGGAGGATTGCGCCAACAAAAATTCTGCCTGTACATGGAACACCGTGGATACCGGGTTTGACTTCCTGGCCTCTGATGCCGGGCAGTACCGCGTGGTGGTTAACTACCAGAACGGCTGTTTTACCCGTTTCTATTTCAACATCTTCAAAAACCCGCTGGATCCGCAATACACTGTGACCGACATCCTGTGTGCCACCCCGGGCAACATCACGGTCACCAACATGCCGGCGGATTACGAATACCAGCTGCTGGACGCTACCAATGGGAATGTGCTGGTGCCTTTCAGCGCGGGCAACGGGCCGAGTTTTGATATTGCCACCAACGGTGCCTTTGCGATCGAAATGCGCCAACAGGGCGTGGTTGGGGGCTGTATTTTCCGGCTGGAAGACATCGGGGTGCTCCAGCGTGATTTCCAGGTCGACATAGCAACCCGGGATGCGGATTGCAACGGGCTCGGGGCTATCAGTATTTCCGTACTCGATGCCAACCCCCAATACTATTACGAAATTTCCCAGGGAGGGTCCGTTGTGGATACTTTTGGCCCTTCGGCCGATAACAATTACACCTTCCAGAATGTCAATACAGGTACTTTTGATGTAAGGGTCACTACCGATGACGGCTGCCTCTATACAGAGCAGGTGGTCATTCAGGACCTTTCCGACCTGGAACTGACGGCACGGGTTTCCCAAAACATCACCTGCCGGGAAGGCAACATCCTAATGTCATCCACCGGGGGACAAACACCCCACACCTATGCGATCTGGGAATTTGTGGATGAGAGCGGGGTCACCCAGATTTCCTATCCGGACCCGGCCTCGATACCGCCTTCCGAGTTCCAGACCAGCCAAATCTTCGATATCTGGGATCCGGGGGATTACACCTTTGTCGTGGTAGACCGGAACAACTGTTATGACATCTCCAACACGGTTACCATCTATTTTGAACCCCCGGTAGAATTTGCTCCAACCACCGTGGTCGATGAGCAATGTTTCGGGGATTCGAGCGGCACCATAGAATTCAATGTAATTGACCGGAACGGGTACCAGCTCACCTATTTCCTGATCGATGAAAACGGGGTAGAGATCGCCACCAACACCTCCGGGGTCTTCACCGGGCTCCCCCAGGGGGACTATACGGTACGCCTGAACTTCCGGAAAGGAAGTGCTTCTTGTGAATACTTCGAATACTACACCATCGCGGGGCCGGCAAATGCATTGGCCGCAGACGCAGCCCTTGTGCAGGAATACACCTGTCTGCAGAACGGGATAATTGAGGCCCGGAATGTAAGCGGGGGCACTGCACCCTACGAGTACAGCATTGACGGGGTCAACTTTGTCAGCGGGGCGGGAGCAGAGACCTTCAGCGGGCTTACCCCCGGCTCCTATACCATTACGGTCCGGGATGCCAACGGTTGCGTACTAACGACAAACCCGGTAGATATTGACCCAATCACACCACCGGATGATCTGACTTTCACCGCAACGGCGGTGACCTGTCCTGCGCTTACTTCAGATATAACGGCCACGGTTTCCAATGGGGAAGCCCCCTTCACCGTTGAAATCATAGCTCCCGGGGCCATTGCCCCAACCTCCTCCAGCGGAAACAACGCGACTTTCGCCGGATTGGCTCCCGACACCTACACCTTCCGGGTTACAGATGCCAATGGGTGTACCTATGAGGAAACCTACACCATTGCTCCCATTACCCCCATTGCCGCCGCCGGTCAATTGGTTTCGAATGTGAGTTGCTTTGGTGGGTCCGATGGGGAGGTCCGGTTCACGGTATCTGGTTTTGCCAGCTCCTTTGACTATACCGTTACAGGACCTGTCAGCTTTTCAAACACTGGTGAGACCAATGGGGTTATCTCCCTCACCGGGCTCCCGGCAGGCACCTACGACCTCTCTGTGACGGATTCTGACACCAATTGTACGGACACGGCCTCTGTGGTGGTCCTGGAACCTGCAGCTCCTCTGAACTTTGCCGCCACGGCGGTGCAGCCCACCTGCCTGGCAGACGGCAGCATACAACTCAGCGCCACAGACGGTTGGGGCGGATACACCTTCACCCTGACCTATCCGGACGGCACAACCACCAGCACCAATACCACCGGTCAATTCAATGGGCTGAGCCAGACCGGCACCTATACTGCAAGCGTAACCGACGCCAATGGATGTGTGGACAACGTGACGATTGAGCTGCTGCCCGCAGTTCCTCCCGTGCTTGCGGTTACGGCCAATGATATTTGCTACGATGACGCCACCGGACTTACCCTGACGGCCACAATAACATCCGGAGGGGATGGTAATTTCCTGTACCGCCTGAACGGAGGGGCCTATTCCGCCTCCAATGTGTTTACAGGCCTGGGGCCGGGCACCTATACCGTAGATGTTATCGATGGTAAGGATTGTTCCGACTCCGTGACGATCACCGTGGACCCGGAATTAAGCGTGACCGCAACGGCAGACCCGATTACCGCCTGCGGGACCTCCACAGATGTCACCATTACGGCCGCCGGGGGAGACGGGGCGTATGTGTATGCCCTGGTGCCCGACGGAAGCAGTCCGCTTGCAGGCGACTTTGGCGCCTCAAATGTAATCCCGGCAACCGCAGCGGGCGACTATGACGTGTACGTCCGCGACAACAGTGGAAATGCCGGGTATTGTGAAGCTGCCTATGACCTGGTTATTACGCAGGACCCACCCCTGGTTATCTCCCCTGTCGCAACAGATGTGCTCTGTGCCGGGGACGCCACAGGTTCCATTGTCATTACTGCCTCCGGAGGACGCGCCCCGTACCTGTACAGTATTGACAACGGAGGAACGTATCAGGCTGGAAATTCGTTTCAAAACCTCCCTGCAGGATCTTATGACATCCGCGTTCAGGATGCGGAGGGCTGCGAGGAAACCGCGGTGGTTACCATTTTGGAACCGGCCCCGCTGGCAGCGGAAGCCACTATTACGCAACTCTATACCTGCCTGCAACCGGGTGAAATCACCGTGGGAAGCATTACGCCTACCTCCGGTGGTTCCGGAGACTATCAGTATCGCCTGAACGGGGGTGCCTGGAGCGCTCCCACCACAGGAGGTATCGTATACGGAAACCTCACCGATGGTTCCTATACCGTGGAAGTGCGGGATGCCAATGCGCCTGGCTGCGTCCTGATGCTGCCGGCCCTTTTGATCGCCCCGCTGCCTGCAGAACCATCGCTTTCAGCATCCCTGGACTATACCTGTGACGGGAATGCGGATATCACGGTGGCTCCTGCTGACCCTAGCTATACCTACAGCCTTGACGGCGGGGCTGCCCAGGCCTCAAACCTTTTCAGCGG
>JAWWDW010000027.1:0-10880 GCA_033719735.1 Robiginitalea sp.
GGTCACCGCTTTGACCTCCGGCAAGCAGGGATTTTGCCTTCACCCGATCCCCAAACTCCACAACCGCCACAAAGCTATTCCCGCGTGTGCCGTATATCCGTTTGGTATTGTTGTGATACCGGGCTCCATAGGCGGCCAGGGCACCCCACCTTCCGGAGGCCAGCCCAATCGGGATGCTGGGCTTGCTGTCGTCAAAGGGTTGACGGATGTCCCCGTTGAGGCGCTGGTACCGGTTCACTTCCCCCCAGGGAATATCCCAGCTCCCAAAATCCGCTTCCAGTTGGTCCACCACCCGGCGAAAGGTTTCCAGGCGTTCCTCGAAAGGGGATTTGCTCCCCAGATATACCATCAGTTCCATACCGCTTACCCCTTCCGGCCGATCGGCAGTACGCCCGTAAAGGGTGCCGTAAAAGTGGGCCAGGGTCATGGCCACAGATTCCTCGGAGGTCCGGTAATCCCATTGCCTGAGGGCCTCTACAGGACCTCTGAGCCCGGGGTCCTCCTCGGGGAGGGCGTCATATGCAGCTACCAGCCCGGGGATTAGCGCCTCAAAGGCCGGCAGGTACGGGTCATAGGCAAGATCGATGAGTTTGTCAAGGGTATATCCAGAGCTGCCTTTCAGCAGGGAAATGGCATGTACCCCCCGAAAATTCTCGCGGTCCAGGGACATATATTCGGGATACTCCCCCCGTTTCGGGCTAAATTCAAGGGCTGCCGTGTAAGGTGTGGAATTGCAATTCTGGATCCAGCCGTTGGGTGGGTTCAGAACCAGGATGTTTTCATCCACCGTATGCAGGCCCTGCCAGTCCGTTGCCGGGTTGCTGCCGTCCACGGGTTCGCGGTAATTGAATTGCGGGTCCCGTTTCGGGACAAAATTGCCGTGGAAGTAAGCGATATTCCCCTCTGCATCTGCATACACCGTATTGTTGGAGGAATTTGTGCGGATATCCATCATTTTCCGAAAGCCTTCATAGGAATCCTGTTTGGTCCGGATAAAGGATTGTTCCAGGGCCCTTGGAGGATCCCACATCATCGCTGATGCTACGGGGCTTCCCCCGGCCTGGTGGGTAATAGGGCCATGATGGGTATGGTACATCGGAAAGGTCCGCTGCTCCAGGCTGTCCCCGGATTTAAAGGAGAGGGTAACCTCGGAGGTGCGCACAGGCCGGAGTTCTTCCCCGTACTGGTACATGGGGACGCCGTCCACCTCGGTGACCGTTTCCACAAACTCGTCGATCACATCCGTATAGGTGGAGGTATGCATCCACCCGGTTTTCTCATTGAAGCCCTGGTAGATGAAGAACTGTCCCCAGGTTACTGCACCGTAGGCGTTCAGGCCCTCCTCGCTCACCACGTGGATCTCCCCCCTGAAGTAAAAGGAGGTATGCGGATTGATCAGCAACAGGGCGTTTCCGGATTCGGTCAGGGATCCTGCTATGGCGATCCCATTGGAACCCTGGGGTTCCAGTTCGGCCTCTTTTTGTTTGAGCTCCAGTTCGGCAGCTTCCGGAAATTCGATCCCTTCCTCGTAATACGCCCTGAGTTTGCCGGTACTGATGCGCTCGATATCCCCACCGATGGAGCCCTCGCTGAAATACATGGGCATCCAGGGTTCGAAGCGCGTGAGTAGTTTTGGCGTCACCTCCGGATGTGTGTACAGGTAATAGTTGATCCCGTCCGCAAAGGCATCACAGAGTTCCCTCAGCCATGGCGGACTTTTCTCATAGGCTTCCATGGCCTGTTCCCTGGTCATAAACAAGCGGGCCCTCAGGTCGCTGTAGAGGGCTTCCTCCCCCTCCACTTCGGCCAGCCGGCCGATGGCCCAGATATAATTTTGCTCCACCCGGTTAAAGTCGTCCTCGCACTGGGCGTAGAGCATGCCAAAGACCGCATCGGCATCCGTCTTTCCGTAAACATGGGGTACCCCGAAATCATCCCGGACAATGGTCACCCGGGAGGCCTGTTCCTCCCAACGAAGTATTTCAGGGTCATTCTGGGGCTGTCCACATCCCCAAAGCACGGCCAGCAGGCCTGTCAACAGGATTTTTTTCATCGGGAAACACTATTTGGTCCCGGAAGATACGGAAATTCCCATACAGGAATTGCCTCCCCCCTGTATGCGGGGACTCCCCCCAACACGCTCATGTACTGGGCTCCCGGTTTTTCCCATGGCTTGGGGCAAAACCCCCTGAAAAACACGCAAAGAACAGGTTTCCAGGAAGTTCAGTGGTACTGATTTATGTCATAACATCTGATATATATCATGAAATAGGCCAAACTAATGCTGTAGTTTCATCCCGTGAATTGAATGGATAACTAACATTGGTCATGGATTCAAAGCAGACGCAGGAGAATGTCTATATCCACTCAGGAGTGATTTCACGGATCAAGAGGGGGTCGGTCATCGTTTCACTGGATAAAAACGTCCATTGCGAGACCTGTCATGCCAAAGGCGCATGCGGGGTCTCCGATTCGGCCGCCAGGGAAATCGAAGTAGTCGATACAACCCGAACCTATACCCTCAATGAGCCCGTGGAGGTGGTCCTGAGCAAAAATCTGGGGCACAAGGCCGTTTTTTGGGCCTATGTGTTCCCGTTCATCCTGATGCTTATGACCTTGCTGGGCGCTTCGTTCTTCGTTACAGAATGGGTTGCCGGGCTGTTGTCACTCCTGATCCTGGTCCCGTACTACCTGTTGATGCAGGGGCTTACCCCCTATTTTAAAAAGACCTTTGATATTTCCATTCAGAGAATTTAAAGAAGATGTCGGATTCCATCCTTTATAGCGTGATTTTACTGGCCCTGCTGGGAACAGTAGCCGCCCTGGTCCTGTACGTGGTATCCAAGAAGTTCTACGTGTATGAAGATCCCTTAATCGCCACCGTGGAGGACTTGCTGCCCGGGGCCAATTGCGCGGGTTGTGGTTCGCCTGGCTGCAGATCCTTTGCGGAAAAACTGGTGGGCTCGGAAGATATTTCGGACCTGTTTTGCCCTGTGGGCGGCAACGAGGTCATGAATCTGGTGGCCGGTGCCCTCGGGAAAGAGGTCAAAGAACAGGACCCCACCGTGGCGGTGATCCGTTGCCAGGGAGGTTGTGATGTACGCCCCAAGACCACCGAATACCAGGGCCCGAGGTCCTGCGCTATTTCGTCCCTTATCTATAGCGGCGAGACCGATTGCCAGTTCGGTTGCCTGGGCGATGGGGATTGCGTTGAAGTCTGCAAGTTTGACGCCATGTACATGGATGAGGCCACCGGACTCCCTGTGGTCATTACCGATAAATGTACTTCCTGTGGCATGTGCGTGGATGCCTGTCCGCGAAACATCATCGAAATGCGGCCAAAACACAAAAGGGATTTGAAAATCTTTGTGGGCTGCCTGAACGAGGAGAAAGGGGGCATTGCCAGGAAAGCCTGCTCTGTGGCCTGTATCGGATGTTCAAAATGCCTGGATGTTTGCCCGAAAGAGGCCATTAGCATGGAAAACAACCTGGCCTACATCGACCCGGAGCTCTGCACCCTGTGCCGTAAATGTGTGGATGTGTGTCCGACCCATTCGATCATTGAAACCAATTTCCCCCCGCGCAAGAAAAAGAACGTGGAACCTGAGGTTACCATAAAGGTAGAACCGGTAAAACCCCAGAACAATGCTTAGGACATTCCCTAAAGGAGGTATTCATCCGCCGGAGAACAAACTGACCTCATCGAAACCCATCAAAAGACTGCCGGTTCCCAAAGTGGTCTACGTCCCCATATCCCAGCACATAGGGATTCCTGCCGAGATTATCGTGGACCGCAAGGACAAGGTCGAAATAGGGCAGGTCATTGCCAAATCGGGCGGGTTCGTCTCTTCCAACATCCACGCCCCCGTGGCAGGGACGGTGACCAAGCTGGACAAGATCGTCGATACGAGAGGCTATAAGCAGCAGTGTATCGTGATCCGGACGGACCAGAAAGATGAAACCAACTTTGAGCAGGTGGATCTGCCGCTGCTTGAGGAGTTCGACCTGGAACCACAGGAAATCCTGCAACGCATCTCGGATTTCGGGATCGTAGGGTTGGGCGGAGCCACCTTCCCCTCACACGTCAAACTTAACATAAAAGAAGGCAAAAATTTAGACTGCCTGATCATCAATGGCGTCGAATGTGAACCCTATTTGACTGCGGACCACCGGCTGATGCTGGAAAAAGGGGAGGAAATCCTGGTCGGTATCCGGATCCTGATGCATGCCCTGCATGTCGACAGGGCCATCATTGGGATCGAAAACAACAAAAGGGATGCCATTGACAACTTCAAAAAACTCGCCTCCAACGACCCCGGCATCCAGATAGCCGCCCTTAAGGTAAAGTACCCGCAGGGGGGTGAAAAGCAACTCGTAAGGGCCCTGCTGAAAAGGGAAGTCCCGAAAAACGGACTGCCCCTGGATGTGGGCGTGGTGGTCCACAACGTCGGGACCATCTTTGCCATCTATCAGGCGGTACAACACAACAGGCCCCTCATGGAACGGGTCGTCACGGTAACCGGCAAAAAACTGGAAAACCCATCGAACTTCTGGGTTCGTATTGGGACCCCCATAAGCGACCTGATCGATGCGGCTGGCGGTATCCCGGAAGACACCCGTAAGATTGTGAGCGGGGGCCCCATGATGGGCAGGGCCCTGAAGAACACCGATGTACCCGTCACCAAAGGCACCTCCGGCATCCTGGTCATTTCAGGCGGGGAAGCCAACCGGGGAGCACCCAAAAACTGTATCCGATGCGGGGAATGTGTGGATGTATGCCCCATGGGGCTGGAGCCTCACCTGCTTATGAACCTCGCAGAAAAGGGCATGTACGAGAAAGCAGCCCAGGAGGATATCCTGACCTGTATCGAATGCGGGTCCTGCAGTTACGTGTGTCCCTCTCACCGCCCGCTCCTGGACTATATACGATTTGGAAAAACGATTGCAAAACAACTCGAATCGAATAAAGGGTAGCTATGAGCGACCAACCTATCATTGTTTCCGCCTCTCCACACGTACATTCAGAGCGAACCTCCAAAAGTTTGATGTACGATGTTGTGATCGCGCTGATCCCGGCGTTTCTGGTCTCCCTGTATGTTTTTGGCTACAGTGCGCTGATCGTAACCGCTGCGGCCGTCATTTCATGTTTGGTGTTTGAATACCTCATTCAGAAGTACTGGTTGAAGACAGAAGTCACCATCGGTGACGGCTCCGCCCTGATTACCGGTATCCTGCTGGCCTTTAACCTGCCGGCCGGCCTCCCTGTATGGATGGTGGTCGTCGGAAGCCTGGTGGCCATAGGGATCGCCAAACTCTCTTTCGGGGGTATCGGGTACAACATCTTTAACCCGGCCCTGGTGGGACGGGTATTCCTGCTGGTATCCTTCCCGGTTCAAATGACCCTTTGGCCCACTGCGGTGGAGAACAATACTTCCCTGGTAGATGCGGTTACCGGAGCCACAACCCTGGGGCTTATAAAAGAAGGGGTACAGTTCGGGGAAACCATGAGTTCCCTCAGCGGAAGCATCCCGTCAGCACAGGCGATGTTCCTGGGGATCACCTCGGGTTCCATAGGTGAAATGTCCGCCCTGGCCCTGATCCTGGGAGGGGTCTACCTGATGGTCCGAAAGGTGATTTCATGGCACATCCCGGTCACGGTGCTGGCATCTATCGCTGTGATGACAGGCATTTTCTGGTGGATAGACCCGGAGCATTATGCCAACCCACTGATTCACGTACTTTCAGGCGGGGCTATCCTGGGGGCCTTTTACATGGCCACCGACCTGGTGACCAGCCCGGTGACCAAGAAAGGGATGGTCATCTTTGCCCTGGGAATCGGGGTGATTACCGTGGTGATCCGGTTGTTCGGTTCCTACCCCGAAGGGATCTCCTTTGCGATTTTGATCATGAACGCATTCGTACCCCTTATCAACAGTTATTTCAAACCCCGGAGGTTCGGATCGAGAATCAAAGCTAAAATCATGTGACCATGAAAAAGAAGGAATCAACGCTTGTCAATATGGTGGTTGTCCTTTTCATCATCACGCTGGTGGCAGGCCTGACACTGGGTTATGTGAATGACGTTACGCTGGAACCAAAAGCAAGGGCCCGGCTGGCCAAAAAGGTCAGTGCCCTTAAAACCGTGCTGCCCACCTTCGACAATGATCCGGTTCCCGAAATGGTGCGGGTTAAATCCGAGCTGGCCAAAGACAGCATAGAGATCTATCCGGCGTTCAGGGAAGGGGCTTTCGCCGGGGCAGCGGTCACAGGGGCCTCCGAAAGGGGATACAGCGGCCTGGTTAAACTCATGGTCGGCTTTCAGCCCGACGGAACAATAAACAACATCGAGGTGCTGGAACAAAAAGAAACCCCGGGTCTGGGCACCAAAATGAAAGGGGAAAAATTTCTACAGCAGTTCCGGGGAAAAGACCCTTCAGCCTTTAATCTGAAGGTTGAAAAAGACGGTGGTCAGGTGGATGCCCTGGCAGGTGCCACCATTAGTACGCGGGCCTTTGGCGAGGCCGCACAACAAGCCTATGACGCCTTTGTCGCCTATACGGATACCATTACAAAACCAGACAAGTAACAATCATGGCCGAAACACTGGATCAGAAACAGAATTTCCTGAAGGGCATCATAAAAGAGAACCCGGTCTTTGTAATGCTTCTGGGGATGTGCCCCACTTTGGGGGTAACCTCATCGGCCTTTAACGGGCTCGGGATGGGGGTGGCCACCCTGTTTGTACTGCTGATGTCAAACATTGTCGTCTCCCTGATCAAATCCCAGGTCCCCAGCAAGGTGCGTATCCCCGCCTTCATCGTCATCATCGCCTCCTTTGTGACCGTGGTGGAAATGGTGTTGGAGGCTTATATCCCCTTCCTGTATGAGCAGTTGGGGATTTTCATCCCCCTCATTGTGGTAAACTGCCTGATCCTGGGAAGGGCCGAGGCCTTCGCCTCCAAAAACAACCTGACCTCCTCGGTGGTCGATGCCCTGGGAATGGGCATGGGCTTTGTTATTGCCCTCACCGCCCTGGGGGCCATACGCGAAATCCTGGGCAATGGCAGCATCTTCGAGTTCAGATTTGTGCCTGAGGATGCCAATACCCTCATCCTGTTCATCCTCCCCCCGGGGGCGTTTATCGCCCTGGCCTATCTGGCCATTGTGTTCAACCGGTTAACCCGTAAAATGGCATAACATGGAATATATCATCATCCTGATCGGCGCCGTATTTGTGAACAACATTGTGCTGTCCCAGTTCCTGGGGATTTGTCCTTTCCTGGGGGTCTCCAACAAGGTATCCACCTCCGTGGGCATGTCCGGGGCCGTCCTTTTCGTCATGACCATTGCCACTACGGTCACCTACCTGTTACACCAGTACATCCTGGTGCCTATGGGGCTCGACTATTTACGGACCATCACCTTCATTCTGGTGATTGCCGCCCTGGTGCAGATGGTGGAGATCATGCTTAAAAAAGTAAGTCCGCCCCTGTATCAGGCCCTGGGGGTATTCCTTCCCCTGATTACGACGAACTGTGCGGTTCTGGGGGTTGCCATCCTGGCACTGGGGATGGAGGACGGAAGCCTGATCAAGGCGGTGTTCTTTGCGATTTCAAACTCGGCTGGCTTTGCCCTGGCACTGATCGTATTTGCCAGTATCCGTGAATTCCTGGAACTGGCAGACCTTCCCGAGGGGATGAAAGGGGTACCCATCAACCTGCTGGTAGCCGGGCTTCTGTCACTGGCGTTTCTGGGGTTTGCCGGGTTGGTGTAAGGATACCCCGGCCGGTTTTTCCTGCTCACATCATTTCACCACATAGGTCTCGCCTGAGAAAAACAAATCATCGGTCCGTACAAAACTGGAATTTGCCTTTACCTGTTCGGTGAGGGCATCTTCCCGTTCTTCCAGGGTGACGTCCTCACAGCTTCGGATCAGGCCGGTTACAATCGGATCCTGCAGCCGCACGAGCATCTGGTGGAGGGTGGGGTCCTGCTCGTGGGCATCGTGGATCAGGATATCCGCCTCGCGAATCCCGTTCTCCCCGATGGTAACCACTTCGAGTTTGAGCCCGTTGAGGATGAGTCCTTTATCCCGGTTCTTCCCAAAGATCATAGGCTGGCCATGCTCCACGTGCAATTGCCTGTCTTCCCTCACGCTTTTGTCAGTGAAGCCCGAAAAGCATCCGTTGTTGAAAATCACGCAGTTTTGCAGTACCTCAATCAGGGAGGTGCCCTTGAATTTTTCCGCTGCGATAAAGATCTCGGTCAGTTCCCTGGGCGTATTGCCTGCTACCCTGGCGTAAAAACGGGCCTGGGCCCCAATGGCCAGTTCCCCGGCCAGGAATGGGGGCTGTGTATTGCCATAGGGGGAGGATTTTGTCTTCTGCCCCACCGAGGAGGTTGGGGAAAACTGCCCTTTGGTCAGACCGTAGATCTTATTGTTAAAAAGGATCATATTCAAATTGATGTTCCGACGGAGCACGTGTATAAAGTGATTGCCGCCGATGGCCAGGGCATCCCCGTCTCCCGTGATCACCCATACGCTCAGATCCGGATTGGCGAGTTTGACCCCCGAAGCGATGGCCGGAGCCCTCCCGTGGATGCCATGCATCCCGTAGGTGTCCATGTAATAGGGAAAGCGGGAAGAACACCCGATGCCTGAAATGAAGACCACGTCTTCTTTGTTAACCCCCATTTCGGGCAGGGCCTTTTGGACCGACCGAAGAATGACATAATCGTCGCATCCCGGGCACCAACGCACCTCCTGGTCACTTGCAAAATCCCTGAATGTGTATTTTTTAGCTGTCGTTTCCATGTCTATGACAAATGAATTTTGAATTTCTGTACGAGCTCGTCATTCCCAAAAGGCAGGCCCTGAATCTTGTTGTATTGCAAAAAGGTATGTTCGCCAAAGTGGATCCTCAAAATCTTGGCAAATTGTCCGCTGTTCAGTTCACAAACCATGATTTTTTTAAACCGCTTGAAGACCTCCCCGGTATTCCTGGGTAAAGGGTTGATATAGTTGAAATGGGCAAAACCGATGTTGGAAAAGCCCTCCTTGTTCAATTGCTTGACCGCGGTGTGAAGGGCTCCGTAGGTGCCTCCCCAGCCCACGACCAAAAGGTCGCCTTCTTCTGCGAATTCCGTGGCGATATCGGGGATGTTCTTCTGCACCCGCTTTATTTTTTCGGCCCGGATCTTGGTCATGTACTCGTGGTTTTCCGGGACATAGGATACGTTCCCCGTATCGGCATCCTTTTCAAGGCCGCCAACCCGGTGTTCCAGGCCGGGCGTTCCGGGAATGGCCCAGCTCCGGGCCAGGGTTTCCTTATCGCGGTCGTAGGGCTGCCAGTTTTCACCGGCTTCCTTTACAATATGATTCTTGATCTCCGGCAGCTGGGAAACCGACTGGATCTTCCAGGGCGCAGAGCCGTTGGCGATGTAGCCATCCGTCAGGAGGATCACCGGGGTCATGTGCTCCAGGGTGAGCCTGGCCGCTTCAAAGGCATAATCGAAACAATTGGCGGGCGTGCTGGCGGCGATTACGATCAGGGGACTCTCCCCGTTTCTGCCATACATGGCCTGTAACAGGTCCGATTGCTCCGTTTTGGTGGGCAATCCCGTGGATGGCCCTCCCCTTTGCACATCCACGATTACCAGGGGAAGTTCCACCATCATGGCCAGGCCAAGCGCTTCGCCTTTAAGGGCGAGCCCAGGTCCCGAAGTCGTGGTGATGGCAAGGTTCCCCGCAAATGAGGCCCCTATGGCCGAGGTGACCCCCGCAATCTCATCTTCCGCCTGAAGGGTCTTCACGCCGAAGTGTTTGTGTTTTACCAGTTCGTGCAGGATGTCCGAGGCCGGGGTAATGGGGTACGAGCCCAGGAACAATTCGAGTCCCGATTTTTCGGCAGCCGCCAAAAACCCCCAGGCAGTTGCCGTGTTTCCCATGATAACCCGGTAGGTCCCGGGTGCCATTTTCGCCGGGGCTATGGTATATGAATTCGGGATGAGTTCCAGGGTTTCGGAATAGTAATAGCCCGCATTCAACACCTTGGTATTGGCTTCGATGATCTGCGGATGCTTTTTGAACTTTTTATTGAAGAACTCGATGGTGTACTCCGGAGAGCGGTGGTACATCCAGTAGACCATCCCCAGGGCAAACATATTCTTGCTGCGGGTAATGGCCTTGTTGTCCAATCCCTCGACATCCTTCAGGGCCTCCTTGGTCAGGGAGGTCATGGGCACTTCGATGACCCTGTAGTTCTCCAGGGTTCCGTCTTCCAGCGGGCTGGACTCGTACTCGGCCTTTTCCAGGTTCTTTTTCGTAAAGGAATCCGTGTCTACGATGATCGTATGTCCCGGCTTGACGGCATACAGGTTGGTCTTCAGCCCCGCGGGGTTCATCGCGACCAACAGGTCCACATTATCCCCGGGGGTGCTCACCTCGATGCTGCCGATGTGCACCTGGTAACCCGACACCCCGTACAAACTCCCCTGGGGAGCCCGTATTTCCGAAGGATAATTGGGGAAGGTGGCCACATCATTGCCAAACATGGCCGAGGTGTCCGTGAACTGCGTTCCGGTTAACTGCATCCCATCCCCGGAATCGCCCACAAACCGAACGACCACTGCCTCGAGGGTTTTGATATCCTGTTCACTACTATATAAGTCCATCATTGGTAAATTCCTTAGCGATTAAACCTTCTTCATGCGCTCGCTATAAATATACTTTCACTGCCTGCAATGAATCCTGATTTTTATCATTAAAAGAGCGGGTAGGGAGTCTTACTTTTAGGATTTAACAATAAAATCAAATACCATGGCTATCATTATCACCGACGAATGCATTAATTGCGATGCCTGTATATCAGAATGCCCCA
>JAWWDW010000028.1:0-10735 GCA_033719735.1 Robiginitalea sp.
GAAAACGAATACCGCCGTTTGTTTTTTCGTTCCTGATCTGGCCTTCATCGGGCAGTTGCCTGATGGGCCAGGACGCCCGTGCCGAAGAAAGTGAAACGTGGATCGGAGAGATCCGGTTACCCCGGACCCTACTGATCTGGGGGGAGGAGGATACCCAGGTCAGCCCTGGCCTGGTTCGCGAAATCGTAAAATGGATGGACCCGCAGAGATAGTTAAAGGTTTTCTAAAGTAAAGGCAGGTTTGTTAAAGAACCGTTACATTTGGACCTGACCAAAACGACTCCATGTATCATCTGCGGTGGCTGGCATTCTTTGTCCTCTGCTCCTTTGTGGGTCAATCCCAGGAGCTCCCCGAAAAAAGCTTTACGGTAAAGTATATTACTGAGGAGATTACCCTGGACGGGGCGCTGGATGATTATGTGTGGGAGCTGGCGGAGGCTGCAGACAATTTCTGGGAATATTTTCCGGTAGACAGCTTACCAGCCCGAAAACAGACGGAAATCAAAATGCTTTACGATGATACCAATCTCTACATTGGTATCACGGTGCATACGGCCGGGGAGGATTATGCGATTCAATCCCTGCGCCGGGATTTCAGGGCAGGAAATTCGGATAACATCACCCTTTTATTCGACACCTTTAACGATGCCAACAATGCCTTCCTGTTCGGGATCAACCCCTATGGGGTGCGTCGGGAAGGATTGGTATCCGGGGGCGGCCTCGACCTGAGAGGATTTACCATCTCCTGGGATGTGAAGTGGAGGGGGGAATCCAGGATCTACGACGATTACTATACTTCTGAACTCGTCATTCCCCTGACCTCCTTCAAATTCAGGGAAGGGGAAACCAAATGGCGATTCAACAGCTACCGCTTTGACACCCAGTCCAATGAACAGAGTACCTGGGTGCAGATCCCCCAGAACCAGAATATTTTTGGCCTCACCTTTATGGGGGAAATGAGGTTTGAAAAACCCCTGGGAAAATCAAGGACCCCCATGGCCATCATCCCCTATATAGCCGCAGGGACGTTTAACGACCGTGAAAATTCGGACCAACAAAACGCTTTCAGCTTCGGGGGGGACTCAAAGATCTCTATCGGCAACAGCATGAACCTGGATGTGACCATAAACCCCGATTTCTCACAGGTGGAAGTGGATGACCAGGTTACAAACCTCAGCCGGTTTGAAGTTGCCCTGCCTGAAAAGCGACAGTTCTTCATAGACAACATCGACCTGTTTGCAGATTTTGGAGGAGCAAGGGACGCGAATCCCTTTTTCTCCCGGCGTATTGGGATTGCCGAGGACACCACGGGAAGCACGATCGAGAATCCCATCCTGGGTGGGGTCCGCCTGAGCGGTAAACTGAACCCAAAATTCCGCCTTGGATTTTTCAGCATCCAGACCGAGAAGGATGCCGCAAATGAGATCCCATCGAACAACAATACCATGCTGGCTTTGCAACACGTGGTTTTTTCCCGGTCCAACATCGGGTTCTTCTTCATCAACCGGGTGGCCTTTGGCAGCGACGATTTCATTACCCGTGAGGAACGGTTCAACCGGGTGGTAGGGTTGGATTACAATCTGATTTCCGAAAATAACCTGTGGAATGGCAGGTTCTACATGCACCGCTCCTTCCAGCCGGATGTTTCCGGGAAAGACCTCTCCACCGGGGCCAGCCTTCGCTACAACTCCCGGTATTACGGAGGTTTCCTGGACTGGGTCTATATAGGGGAGAACTTCCGGTCCGACCTTGGATTCGTCAGAAGGACGGATATCGTCAAAGGGTCCAATGGCATTTCCCGCACCTTTTGGCCTGAGGACAGCTATATCAACAATCACAGGTTCCAGTTCTTCGGCCAGACCATTTGGCAGCCCAGTCTGGATATGCAACTGACGGATTACCGCCTGCAGGGCTCCTGGGAAGCGCAGTTCCGGGATCAATCCGGGGCTGAAGTCCAGTTTCGGAACCAGTACACCTACCTTTTTGACGACTTTGACCCAACCGGGTCCGACGGGATTCCCCTGCCGGCGGGTTCCGACTACTATTACAACAGTGTCAGGATGCAGTACAATTCCGACCGTCGGCGCATTTTTTCCTATTCCCTGGAGAGTACCCTTGGGGGCTTTTTTAATGGGGAACGTCTCTCCCTGGAGGCTGGGGCCAACCTGCGTATTCAGCCCAAAGCCTTTATTGGCATGCAGCTGAGGTACGACCGGATCTCGTTACCCGACCCCTACCCATCGGCCGATATCTGGCTCGTTGTCCCCAGGATTGAGGTCACATTTTCAAAATCCATTTTCTGGAACACCCTTATCCAGTACAGCAACCAGCGTGACAACCTGGGGATCAACACCCGTCTGCAGTGGCGTTTCGCCCCCCTCTCAGACCTGTTCCTGGTCTATACCGACAATTACTTTGTCAACAATTTCAGCCCGAAATTACGCTCCATCAACCTGAAGCTCACCTACTGGCTGAACATCTGACAGGAGTCCTGCCCGAAAGGTGGTTCCTGATTTTTCACGTATCTTTTGGCGCAAAACAGCCTGGATCCATGGAAACACCCCTGATTACAAACGATACGATTGTCTTCGGCCTGCTCGCCCTTTGCCTGGGGCTGATCTTTTACACCGCGGGGATTAAAAAGGGGTTCTGGAAACATTTCTACACCTGGGTCCCCGCCATCCTGCTCTGCTATATGCTCCCGGCCATCCTGGCCAGTCTGGGGATCGTGTCCGACGAACATTCCAACCTGTATTTCATGGCAAGCCGTTATTTGCTGCCTGCTGCCCTGGTCCTGATGACCCTCAGCATTGACCTCAAAGCCATTGCGAGGCTGGGTTCCAAGGCCCTGATCATGTTTTTGACCGGGACAGTGGGGATCATCATCGGGGGGCCTATTGCAATCATGATCTTATCGCTTATTTCCCCTGAAACCGTCGGGGGCAACGATTTTGACGCCATCTGGCGGGGCCTGTCCACCATTGCAGGAAGCTGGATTGGGGGCGGGGCCAACCAGGCTGCCATGTTCGAGATCTTCCAGTTCAACCCGGACCGGTACGGGGAAATGATCCTGGTCGATGTGGTCTGTGCCAATATCTGGATGGCCATCCTGTTGCTCGGGGTAGGGAGGAATGCGGAAATCGACCGCTGGCTGAAAGCAGATGCCTCCTCCATAGAAGCCCTCAAACAGAAGGTAACTGCTTTTTCTGACAGTATTACGCGGGTCCCGGTGCTCCGGGATTATATGATCATGGGGGCCCTGGCTTTCGGAGCTGTGGGAGCGGCCCATTTTATCGGGGACGGCCTGAGCGAACAGCTGTCCGAAACCTTTGAGGCCGTCCGGGACCCGAAAAGTTTCCTTTCCTTTCTGGGCGGGAAGTTCTTCTGGATGGTCGTTATTGCCACCCTTGCAGGGATCGGGTTGTCCTTCACCAGGGCCAAGAACTACGAAGGGGCCGGAGCCAGCAAACTGGGAGGGGTTTTCATCTATATCCTGGTGGCCACCATCGGGATGAAAATGGACCTTAGCCGTGTGCTTGAAAATCCGGGACTGATCCTGCTCGGACTGATCTGGATCTCCATACATGCCGCCTTGCTGATCGGTGTGGCCAAACTGATACGGGCTCCTTTTTTCTTCCTGGCCGTAGGCAGCCAGGCAAACGTCGGCGGGGCCGCTTCTGCCCCGGTGGTAGCTGCCGAATTTCACGCATCCCTCAGTTCCGTGGGGGTCCTGCTGGCAGTACTCGGCTACGTCGTAGGTACCGGGGGTGCGCTTTTCTGTGCCTACCTTATGGAGGTGGCCGCCTCCCTGTGAAGATGCCTGTAAGGATTTCTAAAAATATCGCATATTTGCCTCCTAAATCAAACGGATGAAAAAGTACGGAGTACTCCTTTTGGGAATGTTGCTTTTGACCCTATCCTGTGGTGCGGAAGACGAATCAACTAAAATGGTGGTCCAGGGCCGGATAAAGGGGCTCAAAAAAGGCGTCCTGTACCTGCAATACATACCCGATTCTACCCTGGTAACCCTGGATTCACTGGAAATCCGCGGAGACGGGGCCTTTAACCTGCAGGCTAACGTAACCGAGCCGGATTTGTACTACCTCTATCTGAGCAAGGCCGACAATAATATCCTGGACGACCGGATTGCATTTTTCGGAGAACCCGGACAGTATCATATAGAATCAAGCTGGAATGCTTTCGAGGCCGATGCCGTAATACGGGGCACCGAGGCCCAGGAAAAATACGAGACGTATAAAAAGAATATGTCCCGTTTTAACATGCAAAGGCTCGAACTGGCGCGTGCCCTGGGCTCAGCTGCAGCAACCGTGGATTCCGCTGGTGTCGATTCGCTTCAGGCTGCCCTGGACCAGAACCTCCGCAGGAGCTATCTGTACACCCTTAATTTCGCCCTGAGCAACAAGGACTCCTACCTGGCACCGTTTATCACCTTTACCGAAGTTGCCGACGCCAATACCAAATACCTGGATTCCGTATACCGGGCGTTGCCCCCGCAGATCGCAGCATCCAAATACGGAAAAAAACTGAAAGAATTGCTCGAAACGACTCCCTGAGGGCCTTACCCCAATTTGTTGAGGCGCTCGACCAGGTCGGTAGCTTCCTTTTCCAGAGAAGCGCGGACCTCCCTGAAATGGGCCTTCCGGTCGGTCACGTCCCTTTGGTTGACTTTGGCAATCAGGGTGTCGAAGGTGTCGATCGCCTTGTCTATGATGGCGGATCCTTCCTCAGTAGCCTCCATTTGCTGGCTGCTCTCCACAATATAGACCGCTTCGATGATATCCCCCAGGACGTTGTTGATGTCTTTTTTCAGGTCGCGTATGCTTGCCATGATTTTGTTTTGGGACAAAAGTACAACTTCCCGGGAAGTTGGAAGGTTTTTCTCAGAGGGTGACCTCCAGCAACCTGCAATCCCCGGTTTGGATCCGAAGTTCGGGCGCTGCAGCCGGCAACAGGGCGGTTTCCCCCTTTTTGATGGGAACCGAGTAGGACCCCAGCTCCAGGGTGGCGCCCCCATCCACACATACATAAGCCCTGAATGAACCCTGGTTTTTAAATTGGCGCGTCAGGGGAGCATCCAGATCCAGGCAGGACGTCTTGAAATACGCGCTGGCTACCAAAGGGGCTGCAGTATTCCTTTCAAGGGAGTATGCGATCCTGAAATCATCCTTTTGCGCGTAATCCATGGCGTCCAGGGCAAGGTCGGTATGCAGTTCCCTTGGATTTCCCTGGGCATCTTTTCGGTCGAAATCATACACGCGGTAGGTCACATCCGAACTCTGTTGTATTTCTGCCAGCAGGATCCCTCCCCCGATGGCGTGTATTTTTCCGCTATTGATAAAAAACGCATCCCCCTTACCGACCGGTTCGTAATGCAGTAATTCAAGAAGCCTGCCAGAGGCCAGGGCATCCTCATACACTTCCCGGCTGACATCCCGGTTGAACCCAATGATCAGTTCTGAACCCGGCTCAGCGTCCATGATGTACCACATCTCGGTTTTACCAAACGAGTTATGCCGTTTTCGCGCGAGTGCGTCCCCCGGGTGGAGCTGAACGGAAAGGTCTTCCCGGGCGTCTATGAATTTGATAAGGATGGGAAAGTCGGTTCCAAACCGCTCCAGGACTTCCGACCCAAGCAGTGTTTCCCGGTAGGTGTCGATCAGCGCTTCCAGGGTCTTTCCGGCGTAGGGGCCGTTGGCCACTTCTGAAACATCCCCGGGTACCCCGGAGAGTTCCCAGCTCTCTCCCACCCTGTCTCCTTTGATGGGTTTGCCCAGGACGGTTCCCAGCTTGGTGCCGCCCCACAGGCGGTCTTTGAGGATCGGTGTGAATTTTAAAGGGTAGAGTTCCATCAGGTCACAACTTTTTGAGCGCCTTCAAGGCCCTGGGCACATGCCCGGACGCCTGCATGCCGTCAAAAGTCATCACGATCTTGCCCTTTTTGTCCACCACAAAGGTTTCCCTTCCGGGCAAGAGGTTCAGCAGCCGGTTCTTCACCCTGAATTTCCGCCTTACTTCCTTGCTGGGGTCGCTGAGCAGTATAAAGGGGAGTCGGTGCCGGTTGGCGAAATTTCGATGGGAAGCCTGGGAGTCCGAACTAATACCGATCACCAGTGCGCCCGCATCCGTAAAATCCTCATAATGATCCCGAAAGGCGCAGGCCTCGGCGGTACAACCCGGGGTAAAATCCTTGGGATAGAAAAAGATCACCAGGGGCTTCTCGCCCAGGTGCTCAGCGCTGTGGAACAGGTTTCCCTCCTGGTCCTTCAGGGAAAATTCGGGCATGGCGCTTCCTATAGGGAGTCCCATTTAACTGCCGGAATAGGTTACAAAGTTCCTGGGAGTTTCAAACAACTGAACTTCCAGTTGGAGATCGGCTTTCAGATGAGGCCTGAGTTTGTTCCAGATGACCACCGCAATATTTTCAGCAGTCGGGTTCAGATCACTGAACTCCGGCACCTGCTCATTGAGGTTCTTGTGGTCAAAGGCATCTTCCACTTCGCTGCGGATAAGGTCCTTCAGGTCCTTCATATCCATAACAAAACCCGTCTGTGGATCTATAGGTCCGGTAACACTTACGATGAGCTCGTAATTATGGCCATGGAAGTAGGGGTTGTTGCATTTCCCGAAAACCTGGGCATTGGTTTTATCGTCCCAATCGGGTCGGTACAACCTGTGGGCAGCGTTGAAATGTGCTTTTCTGCTGACTTTTACTCTCATAAGATCTTCCCTTCGTTTTGTCGGATATACTCGTAGAATCGGTTGAAAATAATTCGAAACCAGGCGGTGTAGTCCTCAGGGGATTCCTCCAGCTCCTGTCGAATTTCGTCCAGCCCCATCCATTTCCAGGCAGCCACTTCATCCGGGTTGATCTCCGGGGTTCCCGAGTAATACCCCAGCAGGACGTGGTCGAGCTCATGCTCCGTGAGACCGTTGTCAAAAGGGGCTTTGTAGATAAAGGAAAAAAGTTCCCGCAGTTCGGTTTCAAAGCCCATTTCCTCCATGAGTCTCCTTTTCCCCGCTTCGATATTGGTCTCCCCGAGCCGCTGGTGGCTGCAACAGGTATTTGTCCATAACAAAGGGGAATGGTATTTATGGGCAGCCCGCTGCTGCAGCATGGTCTCCCCGCGGTCGTTCAAAACGAAAACGGAAAAGGCCCGGTGCAGCACCGCTTTTTCATGGGCTTCCATCTTTGGCATGGTCCCGACTACCTGGTCTTCGGGCGTTACCAGAATTACTTCTTCTTCTCTCACATCCCAAAAATACGGCCTTTGCCCAAGAAATGGGTTAAGGGATTCATAAAATTGGAACCGGGGTCCTAGAAGAATCGGGGAGACTTGATGTTGCCCACCATCCGGATAAAGTCATACCGCAAAATGACCTCAAAAGAACCATCGTTAAAAATGGCCCCACCCAGTTCGGTGGTTTCCCGGTCGTATGCCAATCCGATGAGGAAGGCAGGGGAGATATTAAAGCCGACCATTGCACTCACAGCAGCGTCCCAGCGATAGGCTGCCCCCATGATAAACTTCTCGTTGTACATAAAATTGGCCGAAACATCCACCTGTAGAGGGGCCCCAAGGGTCATTTTAGTAAGCAGGGTGGGTTTGAATTTCCACAGGGGGTGGAAATCCCATACATAACCCGTTATGAAATAAAAGTTCATCTGTTCCTTGGCTGTGGATAATGAGGACTCCTCAAAATGGGTGGTCTCCAAAAAACGCGGGACTGAAAGGCCTGCATAAAAGGTCTCGGTATGGTAGTACACCCCGGCGCCGATGTTGGGTGAGACCCGGTTCTGAATATCCTGCTGTAAGGTGGCATCCGGGTTGTTAGGGTCCGTGGTGAGTTCGGAGAAGCGAATATCCAAAAGGTGGGCACTCCCTTTGAGGCCGAAACTCAGCCGTTTTTCAGAGGCGAGTTGGATCGTATATGAAAAATCAGCATCGAAATAGGTCTCTGAGGTTGGCCCGATCTGGTCGTTGACCACGGACAATCCAAGACCTACCCCCCCATACCCGATAGGGGAATGTAAATTTAGTGTCTGGGTTTTAGGTGCCCCATCCAGACCCAGCCACTGAGACCGGTGGAGCGCAGCAATACTGAGGTTCCCCCTGGAACCCGCATAGGCCGGGTTTACACTTACCGTATTGTACATGTACTGGGTGTACTGGGCATCCTGCTGGGCCCTCAGGCCCAATCCGGACACCAGCAACAACAGGACCATGCACGCCAGGTGGGATCTCAATCGATGTATCTTAGTCATAAACTGCTGCATGGTGCTATCTGTTTAAGTACAGGTATCCGGTTCGTTGGTGCATGACCCCTTCCTCCACTTCAAATTCCAGGATGTAGAAATAAGTGCCGGTCGGGAGTTTATTATCCCCTCCAACGGTGGCCCTGCCCTGGGAAGTCCCGTCAAAAACGTTCCCCTGGGTGTTGTAGGCCCGGGTACTGAAGACCAGTACCCCCCAGCGGTTGTAGATCCGAAGGCTGTTATTCGGGTAATTCTCAATATTCTCGATTTCAAGGACGTCATGGGCACCATCCCCGTTCGGGGTAACTGCGTTGTAGACGATCAGGTCCTCCCCACCGTTATTCGGATCCAGGTAATCCGGGATGCCATCTCCATCCAGGTCGTCATTCGAGAATATTCCATCACCATTGGCATCTTCACTGGAGGTTTGCAGTCCGTCGCCGTCATCATCGGTATCGCGATAATCAGCTTCCCCATCCTCGTCGGTATCCGGAAGATCGCTTCGGGGATCATCGATTTCGTCATTTACGTCAATGTCGATGCTGGTTTGTCCTTCAAAGCCGTCATCCAGGCCGTCATTATCTTTGTCCGAGCCGATCAGGCCGACTTCCGGGATGCCATCCCGATCCCAGTCATGGGCTTCGATAGCATCCGGGACCCCGTCGTCATCGCTATCGGAATCCACATAATCCGGCAGGCCGTCCCCATCCGTGTCTTCGGGGATAATTCCAACGGCACCTCCGTTTTCATAGGCGTCATCCAGGCCATTCGCATTGAGGTCTTCCCCCGAAGGCGGAATATAGCCCAGGGTTGTTTGCGCTTCCACATTGTCCGGGATCCCGTCGTTGTCGGACTCGATGTCCAGGTAATCGGGAATGCCGTCTGAATCTGTGTCCACCGGATTGGTGGCCGGGTCTCCATCGCCGTCCAGGTCGAGGTCCTCAAAACTATCCACAATCCCGTCATCGTCGCTATCCAGGTCGATCCCCGTAGGATTGACGATTACCGTAATAATTGCGGAGTCACAACGGCCCTGGTCGTCACAAAGGGTATAGGTAAAACTATCCGTGCCAATGAACCCAGGGTTTGGGGTATAGACCAACGTATCATCTGAAGGATCATTCGGCGTTCCATTATCGTTGACAACCACAGTTCCGTTGGCCGGGTTTTGAACGGTTAGCGTTCCGATGGTTGGGATATCGTTGTCGTTTATCAGGAAGTCAATAGTAATGGGGACCGTCACAAAAGTTGCTGCAAAATCGTCTATCGCATCTACCACCGGGTTTACAATCACCGTAACCGTAGCAGTGCTGCAATCCCCGGAAGCGGTACAGACCGTATAGTCGAAGTTGTCGGTTCCATTAAAGTCCGGGTCAGGGGTATAGGTCAGGATGTCATCGGTAGGATCATTGGGCGTTCCATTGTCATCAATGGTCACCGTCCCGTTCGCCGGGTCGGTAGCCGTCAGGGAACCATCCTGTGGTATTCCACTATCATTGTCGTATATGGGAACATCAATACTGACGTCTTCATTAACGGTCACAAAATCATCCTCCAGGACCGCCGCCTGCTGCATACAGACCACCGTAAAGGAAGGGAGGTCCATGGAATTCCCCACTTTGGCGATGGTGGCCGTGTACGTTACAACCGACTGGGTGGCGGTTACCACCGGGCTTAGGGGGTCTCCACCTACAGCCGGACTCCAGGTTACAGTAGCAGCACCCGTTACATTGGAGGAGATGTCCAGGGTTACCTGGTTGTCCGGGCTGTTGCAATCCGTAAGGATAAAATAGCCCGTTGCGTTTGATCCACACAGGGTACCGTCGTAGGTCGCATAGTAGACACCGGGTTGTGTCGCCTCGTAGAAAAAGTCCGTCCCCAGTACGGTACCGGGGTCCGAGGCCTCGAACCAGCGGTAATTGGACTCATCTCCCGCATTGGGTGCCTGCAGCAGGAACTGGGCATGGGCCTGGAAGCTTCCCAGATAGAAGAAGGCCAGCCCGGCCAAAAATGCGATATGTCGTAGGTGTTGTTTCAAGGAGTCAGGTCTCGGGTTCCCTTATTTTACTACAAATACCACATTGATCAGGGAGTTGGGGTCAGCCGGTTGTCCAATGATGTCATAAGAAAGCACTCCGTTGGCGTCTATGCTCATGTTCGCAAATACTGCAGGGTCTGCATAGGTGACATAGTAGTAAAGATCCGTACTGGCATAGGTCGGGACGGCTGCAGGGGCTCCGGTACTTGCCACGGCGGGCGTGCCGAACTGGGCTATATACTGAGCATACAGGTCTACCGAAAATGATCCATTTGTCGAGGCATCAATCGCAATGGAAGGCGGATAAAAGACCCTGGCCGCTTTGGAGGTAATCGGGGCTATGGCCTGTATGACTTCCTCCACCGTAGTTTCGTCGGTGGCATCTCCATCGGTATCCACGGCAGTTACCAGGTCAACCTCTGC
>JAWWDW010000029.1:0-10675 GCA_033719735.1 Robiginitalea sp.
GGTCCTCCACGGAATTGATCTACTCATATGAATTTGAGGTCTTTGATCCGCAAAGCCCTTCGGACCGCAATCTGGCGAGCATGATTGTAAGCCAGGTAGCCCTCAACTATGGCCTTTTCTGTGAAGAGCTTATCCTGGAAGGCCTTTTTGATGAGACAGACCGAGGTTTCCTGGAATACATGCTGGAAAATACCAGCCGTGAAATCCTCACGGGGAAACTTCTGGCCAGGAACGAATTTATACGACCCGCCTTTACGCCCCTCAAAGCCAGTAAAATGGACCGGTACACCCGGGCCCGGCTGGTGTTCAGCCCCGGGGTGGTAGCAAAGGGTTCCTTCCCAACCGGGTATCCGGCGCCGGATTATTACAAATACGCCATCCTGAGCAGCGGGGGGAAGGACAGCCTGCTGAGCTACGGATTGGTAAGGGAGTTCGGGGAACCCCACCCCATTTTTATCAACGAATCCGGGCGGCACTGGTTCACGGCGGTCAATGCGTATCGCTACTTCAAAACCCACCAGCCACATACGGCCAAGCCGTGGTGCAACAGTGACCGGGTATTCAATTGGATGCTGAAACAGTTGCCCTTTATCCGGGAGGATTTCGCTTCTGTACGGGCCGACATCTATCCCATCCGGCTCTGGACCGTGGCAGTCTTCCTGTTCGGGGTACTGCCGGTGGCCCTGAAAAGGGGGGTGGGAAATGTCCTGATCGGGGACGAATACGATACTACCATCCGCAGTAACAAAGGGGGAATCAGTCATTATTCCGGGCTTTATGACCAGAGCAAATACTTTGACAATGCGCTGACCCGCTACTACCGCAAAAAAGGGTGGCACCTGTGGCAGTATTCCCTGCTCAGGAGCCTCTCGGAACTGCTGATCATGAAAGTGCTCACCCACCGCTATCCCGAGTTGCAGCAGCACCAGATTTCCTGCCATGCAGCCCACCAGGCAGGTGGGCAGATGAAGCCCTGCGGAAAATGCGAGAAATGCCGCAGGATCATCGGGATGATGGTGGCCCTGGGGGCAGACCCCGGAAATTGCGGCTATACGCCTCAGCAGGTATCCGATGGGCTGCTTCAGCTGGCCTCAAGGCCAGTGAAACAAATAGGATCGGATGCCGCCCACCTCTACTACCTCTTGCGCCGGAGCGGAGCACTGCCGGATACAGAACATGTCCGCAGGTTGGCCAGGCCATATCCGGAAATTATGAACCTGCGTTTTGACGGGGAGCGAAGTAGGCTTGAAGACCTCCCCACCCCGGTGCGTAAACCCCTTTTCCATATCTTACGCCAGTATGCAGACGGATGTGTGCAAAGAACTTCCCGTGGATGGGAAGATTTCGACCTGAATGACCAGGTCCTCGAACAGACCAAATACAGACCCTATGCCAAGTAACATGTCAGAAGCCTTCCTTTGGGAAGAAATGAAATGGCCCGAAATCGAGGCCAAGCTAAAGGTGACGGATACCGCCATCCTGCCCTGCGGGGCCATAGAACAACACGGCCCCCACCTCCCGGTGGATGTCGATTACTTTGACTCTTATTATATGGCCAAGGAAATAGCCCGGGCCTGTATGGTGCCCAGGCCCTTTGTGCTACCTCCCATACCCTATGGGGTTTCCTACCACCACAGCGCCTTCAAAGGGACCATCAGCGTTTCCAACAACGCCCTTTCGGCCCTGATCCACGACATAGGGATGAGCCTGGCGCAAAACGGGATCCGGAAGATCATTATCCTGAACGGGCACGGGGACAACAAGCCCACCCTTACCTATGCGGCCCAGATGATCAACCGGGACGCCAAGATCTTTGTCTGCGTGGAAACGGGGGAAACCAGCGACATAGACCTCTATGAAATGATCGATACCCACAACGACATCCATGCCGGGGAAATCGAAACGAGCACCACCCTGGCCATCCGGCCCGAGCTGGTGGATATGGAGAAGGCGGTGGACGAAACCATCGACCTGGACAATGAGTACCTGGACTTTACCTCGGACCGGGGGGTCAGCTGGTACGTGCATACTCAACGCCTATCGAAATCCGGGATCCTGGGGAACGCCACCAAAGGGGATGCCGAAAAAGGGCGAAAAATGTGGGAAATCTCCATCCGGAAAATGGTGGAATTCGTGGAGAGCATCATGCATACCCCCCTGGAGGAACTGCACCAGAACCGCTACTGAGATGAAGATAAAAGCCCTGGAGTACGAACGGCTGGACCTGCCCCTGAGGGAACCCTACCAGATTGCGTATGAAACGGTCACCAGGAGCCACAACATCATCCTGAAGGTCATCACGGACCAGGGGCTTACAGGATTTGGTTGTGCCGCGCCGGACCGGGAAGTCACGGGCGAATCCCCGGAGGAGGTCATCGCTCAGGTTCAGGGTCCCATCCGGAACCTGCTGGAAGGCGGAGCAGCCTTCCGGCACAGCTATTACCACCACGAACTCAGGAAGCATGGTAAAATAGGACCCTCCGCCAGGGCCATGACGGACATGGCACTCTTCGATCTGCTGTCGCGAAAGGCCGGCCTTCCCCTCTACCAGTTACTTGGGGGTTTCCGGTCCCGTATCCCCACCAGCATCACGATTGGGATCCGGCCCCTGGAAGAAACCCTGGAACAGGCAGGCCGTTTTCTGCGCGAAGGGTTCCGAATCCTGAAACTAAAGGGGGGGCTGGATCCCGAATCGGATATCGAAAAGGTCAAAAAACTTCGGGAAGCCTTGGGGTCCGGGTTTGACCTGCGCTTTGATGCCAACCAGGGGTACTCCCCCGCCCAAGCCATCTACTTCATGGAACAAACCCGAAGCTCGGGTATTGAAATCCTGGAACAGCCCACACACACAAAGGACCCCAAAGGCCTCCGGGAAGTCAGCCGGAAGGTTTCAGTACCGGTCATGGCGGATGAAAGCATCAAGTCCCTGGCAGATGCCTTCCACCTGACCAGGAAGGGAATGATGGACATGGTGAACATCAAACTGCAAAAAGTGGGCGGCATACAGGACGCGGCCCATATCAATTCGGTGGCAAAGGCCGGCGGGCTCGAAGTAATGATCGGCTGCCTGGACGAATGCGGGCTGGGGATCGCTGCCGGCCTTCATTTTGCCCTCAGCCGGCCGAACATCCAATATGCAGACCTGGATGGACACCTGGATCTGGTGGGGGACCCCTTCCAGGGCCTTTTCCTGCTGAAGGACGGAATCCTGGTCCCTTCGGATGCCCCAGGCCTGGGGCCTGTAAGCTATTGAAGTTCCACCCCGGCGGAAGTATCGGAATTTTCACGTACCTTTTAATCATGGCCAGAACCCTTTTCCTCCTTCTGTTGTTTGGCGTACTGCTCGCTTGCAAGGAGGCCCCGCCTGCAGCGGTGTTCCAGCACACCCTCCCCCCGGGGCCAAGGCCATGGACCTCAGAAGTCTTTGAGGCCACCGAAGAGGACTTCACCTTTGCTATTATTTCAGACCTAAACGGAGGAGAGCGTCCCGGGATCTATAACCAGGCCGTGGCACAACTCAATCGCCTGGATCCCACCTTTGTCCTGAGCGTGGGGGACCTGATAGACGGGGGCACTGAAGATACGCTACAGCTGAAGAAGGAATGGGATTCCTTCGATGCCCGGACCCGGAAACTGAAGATGCCCTTCTTCTACCTGGGGGGCAACCACGACCTGACCAATACTGCCATGCGGGATTTCTGGGAGAAACGCTATGGATCGCGCTACTACCATTTCAAGTACAGAGATGTGTTGTTTCTCATGATGGATTCCGAGGATTATAACAAGGAGCGGATGATGGAAATCTACCACGCCAGGGATACGGCCATTCGCATCCTGGACGGGGATCTGGAAGGGGACTATCGGAAATCCACCTATTATAAGATGCCGGAGCGGCGGGTCGGATACCTGGGTGAAAAGCAGGCGGCCTATTTCCGGAAGGTGCTCGAGGCGCACCAGGAGGTGCGGTGGACCTTTGTCCTGATGCACAAACCGCTGTGGATGCGGGAAGGCGACGGGAACCTGGACCCACTGGAAGAAGCCCTGGAGGGAAGGAACTACACGGTCATCAACGGGCACTTCCACACCTATTCCCACCGCAAACGAAAGGGCATGGATTACCTGATCCTGGGCACCACGGGCGGTTCCCAAAACCCGGAAGACCCCAATGCCTTCGACCATATTACCCTGGTGCATATGGACGGGGAACCGGAAATCACCCACCTGAAGATGGACGGGGTCCTGGACATCACAGGCAAGGCGGGCGGGCCCGTCCCTCAAAATCAGTGAGGTGCGGGGAACGCTTCCCAATGCAAAAAAAATGGACCCGGAAAGGGCCCATTATACATCAAATAAAATCGTGTTTCAGGTGGACTCCAACTTCTTAACGGGTCGCACTGTGGTTTTGACCATGAAGTCCTGAAGGGTAAATTCCCGCCCCTTCCACAGATACAGGAAAGCCGCAACGGGCAACATCCAGATGCTGATCAGTTTGATCAGGGTCCGCGCCAGGGATCGCTGATAGTCCGGTTCGGCCCCATCCTCCAGGCTTACGGTCCTCAGGTGCAGGATGTCCTTCCCGGGAGATTCCCCTTTATTGAGCAGGGCCGTTCCCACAAAATATACCGCGGTCAAAAATCCAAACAGGTCGAAGGACCACCCGAAAGACCGACCCTTCCAGATCCAGTCATGGTGTAGCTGTTCCTGGGGTAGCAGATTCAAAACTACGGTATAGGCAATCCCGACGAGCAGCATATCAATCAGGAAGGCACCTATTCTTTGGAGGTTATACCCTTTCATACCCATGTCATTTTTTTACCGGTTTACCCGGACCTCGTATTCCAGGTCCTGAAGGCTGGCTGTTTTCGGGTCCAGCCGGTAGGTTCCCGGATGTATCCGGATATCGTACTTATTAAAGGTAAACATTTCGGAGGAAATCACCTCGATCCCGTCAGGTGGGGTCGATGTTTTGTCCCCCAGGAAAAAGTCCAGGACTTCTGTGAGGGCCACGGAATTGCAAACGTATTGTACGCAACAATGCAACATGGTGGTCTTGACTTCCCCCAGCAAGGGGATCTTCAGCTTCACCTCAATTTCCTTACAACCATTGGCCGGCCAGTTCTTGGCACCCTCTGAGGGCAACCCATCCAGGAGGAAGGACAGGTCTTTGGTAATAAAGAAGTCGGCGGTGGGTTCGGGGGCTTCCTGCGTAGAACAGGAGGACAACAGGAATAGTGCAAGGGCGCATAGACCCAATAAGGAGTTTTTCATAATAATCGTCTTTAGTGAATAGCAGCGGGGACTTCCTGGGTCGGGCTGCATGCTCGCCCTTCGTTTTTAGAAGCCCCGCCATGTCAATAGCTGGGATGACATTGTCAACGGGGGCGAAGTTAGTCCCGGGGACTGCAGCGGCCCTTCAGAAGGAGGGGCCCTTCTTAAGTTTGCAGGGAAACTACCGCATCACCGGTACGGGGGGCTGACCTGTCTGAGGCCGGATGGATTCCAACGAGGGCGCCCTGCAGGAGGGGCCTACTGCCCGAGTTGCCGTACCTCGAATCCCCGGAGAACCCCATGCTCGCAAGAAACCGAAAATTCCATGGGATTGCAGCAAACCTCGCAGTCTTCCACATAGTCCTGGGAGGGTATGGAAGTGTCTATGAGGATGGAAATGGATTCCCAGCAATAAGGACACTGGAAAAAGTGCTCAACCATCCGGCCTAAAAATCTACATTCAGTAACTCCCCGCCTACCTGTAGCAGCTGAAGTTCTGCTATTTTGGCATTGTACTTGGCCTGGCTCTTGGCAAGCACGGCATTGAGCAGGTTCAACTGGGCCACCCGGAAATCCACGGAGGAGATCTGCCCCAGTTCGTACCGTTCCCGGGAGCGGTTGAAGTTGTCCAGGTTGGTCTGCAGGTTTTTCTCCTGCACCTCCAGCACAAAAAGGGCATTCTGGTAATTCCCCCAGGCATTCTTGATATCCCGTTCCACCTCCAGCTCCGTTTGTTTCTTCAGCAACTGTTGGTTTTCAAAGGTAATCTTGGCGTTTCGGCTGGAGTTAATGGTCTGTCCCCCGTCGAAGAGGTTCCAGGTCAGGTTGATGGCCCCGTTTATGCCGGTAGAGGTATTCTGCAGCACGAAGGCCAGGGGGCTGTTGTTGTTGGACTCATTCCAGCCATAGGACCCTGAAAGGCCTATGGTAGGGAGGTATCCGCTCCGGGCTGATTTCAAATTGTATTCAGAGATGAGGATGTCTTTTTCAGCCAGCAACATCCGGACGTTGTTTTCCTTGGCCCTGGAAAGGATCTCTTCCATTCTGAGCTGAGGCAGGAAGCGAACCGTGGTATCCGCACTATAGGTCTGGGAAAGGTCCCGGTTGAGGATCAGGTTCAAATCCCTCTTGGTGTTGCGGAGCAATTGTTCGGCATTGAGCAGGTTTACGCTGTCCGTATTGACATCCACCTCCGCATTGAGCACATCCAGGCCCGTGTTCTGCCCGAATTCGAACTGGTATTTGGCCCGTTCCAGCCGGTTTTTGGAGATGGCAAGGGCCTGGCTCAGAAAGGCCGTATTTTCCTCAAGCCGGGCCACCTCATAATAGACCGAAAACAATTGCAGCAGGGTCAGTTCGATCGTCTGGCGGACCTCCAGCTCAGACTGCTGGGAACGCTCCTGGAAGCTTCTGTAATCCCAAAGCCGGCCCAATCCGTCGAACAGCACGTAGTTGATATTCAGGGATGCATTGTAGCGCCGGGTCTCAGCCCCGTCTGCCGCACGGACTTCCCCGTTGGCAAGCTGTCCTTCTGAATTCTGTCGGTCAAAACTCCCACCGGCATTGGCACTGATGGTTGGAAGGTATCCCGAATTCAAAAGGTCCGCATTGTTTTCATCAATGGTCCTGATATTTTTGGAAACGCGTATCCCAAGGTTGTTTTCCAGGGTCAGGGCGATGGCTTCTTGCTTGGACAAAATCGGTTCCTGTCCATACGTAAAGCCAAGGCCAATTGTCCAGCCCAAAAGGATGGCAATGAAGTGCTTCATGAAGACTGTTCTTCTAAAACGGTTGATTTCCTGTCTTTTTGTTTGGAATTCGGACGGGGTGCTCTTTTAGACCCATTGGCCTCTGCCAGCTTATGCTCCAGCTCCTCCTGGGTTTTCATCTCTTTGATGACCCGTTCTACTTCTTCCCGGTCGATGACCTGGCCGGTCCAGAGCCATTTCAGCTTGGCCTTGGCATTGTTGACAGCAGACAGTAGCAATGGCAGCATCAGCAGGGTAAGGATGGTTGCAATTCCGATTCCGTATGAAATGGAGATGGCCATGGGCTTGAGGAACTGCGCCTGCCGGCTCTTCTCGAGCAGCAGGGGGGCAAGGCCAGCGATGGTGGTCAGGGACGTCAGGAAGATTGCCCGGAAACGCGACCGCCCCGCCTCGTAGAGGGCATCATCGAATTTCATGCCCTCCCTCAAATAGGAATTGAATTTTCCGATCAGCACCAAACCGTCGTTGACCATGATCCCGATAAGGGCTATGATCCCAAGTGCGGAGAGCACATTGATGGGGAAGCCGTGGATCAGGTGACCCCAACCTACCCCGATAATGCTGAAGGGGATCATCGAAAGCAGGATGACCGGTTGGCTGTAGGTCCGGAAGGTAAAGGCGATCACCGCAAAAATCAAAAACAGGATGACCGGAAAAACCTTGTTGGCCGAACTGGAAAGCTTTTGAGCTTCCCGGTTCTGACCTTCGTAGGAAACCGAAAGCCCCGGGAAACGGGACAAGAGCCCTGGCACAAAGTTGTTCTGAATATCCAGCAGGATGTCGGTGGCACTTTCGTTGGGGTCCTCCATATCCGCCTCGATCCGGATCTCGCGTTTTCCATCCAGGTGGCTGATGGACTCATCGCCCCTTGCGATCGTGTAGGTGGCGATTTCCGAAAATGGAACGCGTTGGCCGGTGGGGGTCAGGATCCGCATGTCATCCAGGTCTGCGATGGAGGAACGGTCAGAGCGGTCGTACCGTACCCATACCCGTATCTCGTCCTGCCCTCGCTGGAAGCGCTGCGCCTGGGCGCCGAAGAACCCGGAACGTACCTGGCCCATCACCTGCTGCAGGTTCAGGCCCAGGGCATAGGCATTCTCCTTCAGTTCGATATCGATTTCCTTGATGCCCTCCGGATCGGTATCCGTAACATCCGTGAGTTTTGGGTTGTTCTCCAGGTAGGCACGCAATTCTTCCTTGGCCGCCTCCAGTTGTTGGTTGTCGTTGCTGAGCAACGCCACTGAGATCGGGCTGCCCCCGAAGTTACCCCCGGAGCCGAAGGTGAGCCGTTCCACCCCGTATACCTCCCCGACTTCCTCCCGGATGGCATTGGTGATTTCAGGGCTCGGGAAATCGCGCTCCTCCCCGGGCAGCAGGTTCACCCTCAGGGAAGCTTTGTTGTTCCCGGGACCTACGCGCTTAATGATATTTTCGATGACCTGCTTCCCGCCTGTTTGCCGTGCGGTAAAGTCGTCATTGACCCGCCAGGCAGCCTCTTCTACCCGGGTGATGATATCCGAGGTGATTTGGGGGTTGGTCCCCTCCGGCATCAGCAGGTCTATGGAAACCCGGTCACTGGCGATACTCGGGAAAATGGTCACCCGGATCACCCCTGCCCCGATGGAGGCAAAGGTTACCAGCAGCAGGGCCAGGAAAATGGAAAAACTCAGGAAGCGGTGCCCCAGCACGAATTTCAGGGTCGGGCCGTAGATACGATCCCGCAGGTAGGACATAAACTGGTCCCCCCACTTGTTGAAAACCCGCAATCTTGAAAAGATCCGGTCAAAAAAGCCTTTCTTTCTTGCCTTTTCCGCCTCGCTCTGCCGCACCAGGGCCTTGGAGTGGGCAATGTGGGCGGGCAGGATGATCAGGGCCTCGATCAGGGATACGGCCAGGGTCAGGATCACCACAACGGAAACCTCCCCGAAGAACTCACCGATCCGGCTGTCCAGGAAGAGGAAGGTGGCAAATGCCAGCACCGTGGTGATGATGGCGGAGATGATGGGCGGAATAACTTCCATGGTCCCGTCTATGGCCGCCTGTATGGGGGATTTTCCTTTTTCATAGTGCTGGTAGATGTTTTCGGAGATCACAATCCCGTCGTCTACCAGGATACCGATGACGATGATCATCCCGAACAGGGAAAGCACGTTGATCGTCACATCCAGGGACCCCGCAAAAATAAACATCCCCAAAAACGAGATGGGCAGTCCGAAAGCCACCCAGAATGCCAGTCGTGTATTGAGGAAAAACGACAGGAAGATCAGCACCAGCAAAATTCCCATCGCCCCGTTTTCCATCAAAAGCTGGGTACGTTGCTTCAGGGTTATGGATCGGTCCGAATCCACGTCCAGGCGGACGTTGTTGTGCGTGGCGTTGAAATTATCGATATACGCGTTGATCTTGTCCGCTGTGGGGATCAGGTCTTCACTGTTGGTATTGCTTACCTCGATATTAACAGCAAGGTTCCCGTTGAAATAGCTGGCATTTGGGGTCTCGGAAAACCGGTCCCTGATTTCAGCCACATCCTTCAGGCGGATGGTATTCCCCGAAATGTCGGAACGCACTACCAGGTTGTTGAGTTCGTCCCCGTAATAAGACCGGTTCTTGGCACGGATCAGGTAATCTTCCTCCTCGGTCTTGATGTTGCCCCCGGTGGCCAGGATGTTGGCCTGACCCACTGCCTGGGCCACTTCCTGAAAACTCAGGTCATACGCCAGCAGGTCCTTTTCACGGACCGCAATTTCAATCTCTTCTTCCGGGTACCCGGTGATCTCGATCTGGGAGATCCCATCCATGGCCCTCAGGTCGTATTCAATCTGCCGGGCGATTTGTTTCAGGGTGGCCAGGTTTATCCCATCCCCGCTGACGGCAAAGCTTATGGTTGGCCGGATGGCCTCCTGCTTGGCAACCACCAGGGGTTCCATTCCGCCAGGAAAGTTGGGTACGCGGTCCACGGCATTCTTTACCTCCGTCAGGATGACATCGATGTCTTCGTCCTGATCGATTTCAATGGTAATGCTCCCCCCGTTTTCCCGGGAGGTGGAAGTGACCCGTTCGATCCCTACCAGCCCTTTGAGGTTGTCTTCTATCTTCAGGACAATCCCCTCTTCGATTTCCTGGGGGGCGGCCCCGGGATAGTTGATGTTGATATTGATGATCTGCGAATCGACCAGGGGGAAGAATGAGGAAGTCATGCGCGATGCCCCTACGATCCCGAAGACCACAAAGGCGAGGATGATGACGTTGACCGCCACATCGTATTTGATGAAATAGCTTATTACTTTCCTCATCTATTTGTCAATTAGGGATTCTGGTTGTTTTGGTTTGTCCCCGCCGTGTCCTCTTTCTGGCTGTAGGGCTGGATGGCCATTCCCGGATAAGCCCCGGGAACAGAACGGGAAAGGTATACCGTACCTTCCGGCAGCCCCTTCAGGATCACCGTCTGATCGGTGAAGAAAACGGGTTTTACGGGAAGCAGGTCCAGGACACTGTCGCGGACAATGAACAATTCGCCCTGCTCCGTCAGGAGTTTCCTCGGGATTTCAATGGCATTTTCCTCTGCCCTCCCCTCGATGGTCGCTTCCAGGTACATCCCTTCTTTAAGGCTGGGGTCCGTTACGTCGATGAATACGGAA
>JAWWDW010000030.1:0-10068 GCA_033719735.1 Robiginitalea sp.
CCTTGTGCACGTCCTTGGATAGGGCTTCCTCCGTGAGGAAGACCTTGGCCTGGCGGGTATTGGTAATGATCAGGATCTTGTCGATATCCCCGTTTCTGAGGAATTCCTGCAGTTCCGAGGTAGTCGTTTTATTGGTGGGCGAAAAACTGTCGCTGCTGAAAAACTGGTAGCCAATCAGAAACAGGATGATCACACCGTAGATCCACCATGAACTGAAGCGCGGTTTTTTCTGTGGGGTATTGTTATCTTTTGCCATTTTTTTGATTCCTAGTTATAGCTGCTTTCCACGAGTGTGACCTTGGCGTCTCCCCAAAGTCCCTCGATGTCGTAATATTCCCTGACGTGTTTCTGGAAGACGTGAATGACGACGTTCACATAATCCATGAGCACCCATTCTGCATTTTCAGAACCTTCTACGTGCCAGGGTTTGTCGTGAATAGCTTTGCTGACGGTTTTTTGAATGGAATTGACAATTGCTTTGACGTGCGTGTTGGAGGTACCATTGCAAAGGACAAAGTAGTCGCAAACCGTATTGTCGATTTCCCGTAAGTCAAGTATGTTTATGTCTAATCCTTTTACTTCTTCTATTCCGTGTAAGATTAAGGCAATCAACTCATCTGCGCTTGCTTTCCGTTTCTGCATTCAAAAATTTTAATTTGTACAAAGTTATTATTTTTTTGTTTTTTGGGTGGGGCATTTTAACATAAGCTTATTACGCAAAAACGGCCACTATGCAGTTGATCAAACTTAGTGCCACGGATTCCACAAATGCCTATTTGAAACGTCTTTCCCGGCAGGACGACGTCCCGGATTTTACGGTGGTTCAGGCCGGCCATCAAACAGCAGGTCGCGGCCAGCCGGGGACCCGTTGGATCGGAGAAGAGGGTAAAAACCTGACGTTCAGTATCTTAAAGAGGTTTGAGTCGTTTCCTGCCACCCGGCATTTTCAGCTGAACATGCTGGTTTCCCTTTCCGTTTACCGATTGCTCGAGTCCCTGCAAATCCCTGACCTGTATTTGAAATGGCCCAACGACATTCTGTCAGGTTCCCGGAAGCTCTGCGGGATCCTGTTGGAAAACCAGCTCCGGGGCGCTGAGCTCTCCTCGAGCATTATCGGAATTGGTCTGAATATAAACCAGACGGACTTTGAGGGCCTGCCCGCGGCTACGTCCCTGAAGAAGATCACCGGGCGGTCCCATGACCTGACCGAGGTGTTGTTGACCTTTACAGGCATGTTGCAGGAGGCTTTTGGGGAAATGCCACATACTTCTTATGAGTCATACCTGGGGGAGTACGAGGAGAACCTCTACCTGAAAGATCAGCCGGCGCCCTTTGAGCTTGCGGATGGGGAACAAGTTACCGGGACCATCCGGGGGGTGGATCCCCTGGGGAACCTGCGGCTGGAACTCAAAAACGGGGAGGTCGGTACTTTTGGGTTCAAGGAAGTGCGTTACCTCAGGGAAGCGTTTTAGATCCCGCCGAGTTTCTCACTCAGGGTGCCCAGGAAATTGGTGATCGGTCCCTTGATCATCATGGCCATCATGGCGTTGAACGCTCCCTCAAAACTGAGGTTCACTTCCGTTTCATCCGGGGTTACTTCCTGCAGGTCTGCCGTCAGGGTAAAGGGCAGTTTGTCACTTGCCGCCCCAAGGACTACCTTTTCATGCGGGGTCTGTGACTTGCGTTTGAGTACGATTTCGGGCATCCCTTTGAGGGCAAAGCGGAAGGTGTCTTCGTCCAGGACCTCGAAGGTTTGTATGGAGTCCGGCATGAGGTGCTCGAAGTTTTGAAGGTCCGTGAGGAACTCATAGACCTCTTTCCGGGGTTTTTGGATACGGGTTGCAGGGGATTCTAAATGCATATCAGGGGTTCCATTCTTGTGGGTTCTTCCTCCAGGATTGCAGGGTTTCCAGCTGGTCCGGGTTTACGTAGCCGGTATCTGAAGCCTGGGAGATCAAATAATCGTAATTGCTCAGGGTGTGCAGCGCGAGGTTTCGGTCTTTGAACCGTTGTACGGACAGGTCGAACCCATAGCTGAAGATGGCCAGCATGCCCTTTACTTTCAGGCCGGCCTCCTCCAGGGCATCCACGGCATTGAGGCTGCTCATTCCAGTACTGATCAGGTCTTCGATCACTACCACCGTCTGGCCTTTTTCGGCATAGCCCTCTATCTGGTTCTGTCGCCCATGGGATTTCGGTTTTGGCCGGACATAAATAAACGGCAACCCCAGGTGTTCGGCCACCAGGATGCCAATGCCGATGGCCCCCGTGGCAACCCCGGCAATCAGGTCTGGCCTGCCATACAACTCCTCAACCTGCCGTGCCATCTGTTCCCGGATATAATTCCGGATAGGCGGGTAGGAAAGCAGGATCCGATTGTCGCAATAAATGGGAGATTTCCACCCGGAAGCCCATGTAAAGGGATTTTCCGGTTTTAATTTAATTGCATTTATTTGTAGTAGCAGCTCAGCCGTTTTCAGGGCTGTGTCTTTGTCAAAAACCATGGCGTAAATGTATAAAGTTTTTGTGAATGAACGACCGCTGATCCTCACCGATAAAATCGTAACGCCAGGGGATGGCGAGTATTTCATGATGAACAGGGACCAGGTAATGGCTGCGGTAAAAGCCCTGAGAAAGGAAAAGTTGCCCAGAGCCTATGTCTACCATCCAAACGGGGAGGAGATCCTCAACAAGTTTACGGAGTATATCCCCAAGGTTGTGGCCGCCGGAGGGGTGGTGACCAACACGGCAGGGCAGGTGCTGTTCATTTACCGCAATGATAAATGGGACATCCCGAAAGGCGTCTGCAAAAAAAAAGAAAAGCTCAAGGATTGTGCCCTTCGTGAGGTGGAGGAGGAAACCGGGGTTCAGAACCTGAAAGTCGAGAATTTCCTGAGGACCACCTATCACATCTTCAAAAGGAAGGGGAAATTACGGCTGAAGGAAGTACACTGGTATGCCATGAGGACCGACTACGAGGGAGCACTCGTGGGGGAGGAGAGCGAAGGGATTGAAAAAGTGAAGTGGAAGGGTCCCAAAAAAATCAGCAAAGCCCTGGAGAACTCCTACCTGAACATCCGCATCCTCTTCAAACACCCCACCGAATAATTTACGGCTCGAGCCTGTAAACGGGATACTGCAAATAGGCCTCCTCAAAATGGGGGCTCCGCTCATACAGCCAGCTTAGCTGCCGATACCCATTGGCTGCAAATTCGGGATCCTCCTGTCTTTTTTGTTCAAAGGCCTTCCGAAGCGCTGCGTCCGATTCCAACAGGGCCCTGGCAGTTTCTTCAAAGACGTAGGGGGAGAAGCCTTCTTTCCGCTGCAGGATGGGGTCAAAAAAATTCCAGTTGAAAAAGGAGTCCACCGCACCAGGCTCGAGGGTTTCCAGCAGGAAGCGCACCCCTTCCTGCCCGGTGGGAATATAAAGGTCCCCGGCCCGGAAGCGTACATTTTTGGTGGTCCGGCTGACCCGGGTATTGTAATGGGGGTAATGGCCTTCATAGGGCCTGGAGTAGGTTTGGTAGTCTTCGATGCGGTAGGCGGTTACTTCCAGGGTGGTATCGCGGTCCAGCTCCTGGTAGGTGATCCCATTCCAGTCCAGGCGTTCCCTGATCCGGTCCCAGCCACGCGGCAGCAGGTAAGCCCGGGGGATGCGTACCGAATCCACCGCCCTGAAATGGTTGAAGTACCGGACTTCAGAGGTTACAGGTTCATCCCGATGGTATTTCAGGCGGGGTTGGCCCGTAACCCTACTGGGAATCGTATCCGCGCGGTACCCTTTGAATTTCAGGGTCTGATAGGTGGTGGAATCCACCTGCCAGGCCAACGGGTAATAGGCGGATGGTTCGTAGGCCTTCAGGGCGGCATCCCGCAGATCCCGGAGGGTGCCTGCGTGTGACCCCGCCAGGCCGAGGGCGCTGTGCAATAGATCATAGGTACCCCGGACCCGGTCCTGGTAGGGCTTGAGCATGTGGGTTTCCACCATGAGCCCGGGGACATTCCAAAGGGCTGTATAGCCGGTCGAATAGCGGGGGGAGTCCATGAACTGGGAAAACCCTCCCTCCGGGGGCCGGTTAAAGACATTTACATAAGGGGTAATGTCCCAGCCCTTTTCCGCCAGGCTTGCTTCCAGGGCGGGCCTGAGCGTGGTTTCCTGAAACGGACCGACAGATCCCCCGAGCTTGTTGTGCTGGGTAAACAGGTGTGTGAGGGTATAGCTGTAATCCGCCCCGTTGCTCACATGGGTATCCACAAAGAAAACCGGCCGGACCAACCGGAAGATCTGCGCAAACGTCCGGGCATTCCGGGTATCCATTTTTACGAAGTCCCGGTTGAGGTCGTAGTTCCTGGCATTTCCACGAAATCCGTATAATTCCGGCCCGTTCTGGTTGGCCCGGCTTGTGGAATTCCGGTTCAGGGCACCCCCCACATTGTATACCGCGATGCTGGCCAGCACTACATTTTCAGGGATCTCCACCGCCCCGGTAGCCAGGTCCCGCATCAACATGCTGGTGGCATCGATCCCGTCGGGCTCGCCGGGATGGATCCCGTTCAGGACCAGTACCACGGCTTTTTCCGCACCCAGCTTCTGGAAATTAAAGGCTCCTTCCGGGTTGTAGGTCACCAGGTGCAGCGGTTCCCCACTGTCGGTTACCCCCAGGGTTTGCAGGTTTACCTCGGGAAATTCCCGGGCGAGCCGCTGGTAGAACTCCAGGATCTCGGGGTAGGTGGCCGTGGTATTCCCGTTTCCCAGTTCATAGGGCGTTTGCAGGGAGCGCTCCCGTGCTTCGGGCGCTTCCTCGCAGCCGGCCAACAGGAGCAGGGCAACAAAGAGGGTTTTCAGGCGTATGGGCATCTCAAAGGTGTTTTGGAATCAGCCGCCAAAGGTATCCAAAAAAGGGGAAGTCCCTCAGGGGGCCGTCTTACCGGGAATCCGTTTAAAGCGGACGGTTTCCGGGACCAGGGCCGTGTAGTCCCCCCCATTGCGGATCACATCCCTGACGATGGAGGAGCTGATGTAGGACTTGCCCGAGGAGGTAAGCAAAAAAACGGTTTCGATTTCCGAGAGCTTCCTGTTGGTATGGGCAATGGCCTTTTCGAATTCAAAATCCGCCGGGTTCCGCAGGCCCCTCAGGATAAAATCTGCCTTCACTTCCCTGCAGAAATCCACGGTCAACCCGCTGTACTTCTGGACCTTGATCCGGGGCTCGTCCTGAAAGGCCTCTTTTATGAAGCGCATGCGCTGCTCCAGGTCAAACATATAGGTCTTGTCTGCGTTTTCCCCTATGGCAATGATCAATTCGTCAAAAAGGGAGATGCCGCGTTGGATGATGTCGTAGTGCCCCAGGGTGATCGGGTCAAAGGACCCCGGGAAGATGGCCCGTTTCATGGTCGGAGGATTTGCCTCCTAAATTAGGGTTTTTTCTCCAAAGCCTGCTCGATGGCGCTCCCGAAGAGGTCGGTCAGGGAGATCCCGGCTTCCCGTGCCTGTTGGGGAAGGATGCTGGCCTCGGTAAGGCCAGGGGTGGTATTTAATTCCAGGAAGTACGGGACTCCGTCCATCAGGATGAATTCGCTCCGGCTGAACCCCGTCATTTTCAGGGTTTCGTAGATGTACCGGGCGGTACGGGTTACTTCTTCCCGGGCTTTGGCATCGAGGCGGGCCGGGGTGATTTCCCTGGACTTGCCCAGATACTTGGCCTCGTAGTCAAAGAATTCCCCTTCGGGCACGATTTCGGTGATGGGCAGCACCCTGGTTTCCCCCTGGTAGCGGAGTACGCCCACGGAGACTTCCGTCCCCTTCAGGGCCGATTCGATCAGGACTTCGTCGTCTTCCGCAAAGGCTGCCTGAAGGGCTGCGTCCAGCTCGGCTTCCTCCTTGACGAGGGTGACCCCAAAACTGCTCCCGGCCCTGTTGGCCTTCACGAAACAGGGCAGCCCCACCCGGTCGAAGATTTCGCGGGGGCGGATTTCCTGACCTTTGTCGATCAGGTAGGAGGTGGCGCAATGCACCCCCCTGGGCTTCAGTACACTGAGCAGGTCCCGCTTGTTGAAGGTCAGGGCTGCCTGGTAGGCCCCGCAGGAGGTATACGGCATCCCGATAAGGTCGAAGTAGGCCTGCAGCAGGCCGTCTTCTCCCGGGCTGCCATGGATGGCGTTGAAAACACAATCGAATTTCAGGGGGTTGCCGCCTACCGATGTGGTAAAATCGTGTCGGTTTACGGGATACTCGTTCTCAGAGGTATCCAAAACCACCCATTTTTTACGGTCGATCAGCACCCGGTACGGGGTATACAGGTCCCGGTCCAGCCATTTATAGGCGTTGTTCCCGCTTTGCAGGGAGATGTCGTATTCACTGGAATACCCCCCCATGACGATTGCGATGTTTTTCTTCATCTGTGGACCCGGACTAAAGTTAAAGGAGCGTTATAAACAGGTCCAAAATAAAGAAAAAAGGAGGGGTTTCCTATATTTGTTCGGACAATACAAAGGGTATGCGAAACTTTCTGAAATTTTTGGGCTCCCGCCAGTTCCTGATCCAGCTCGGTCTGGCCGTGGCGGTCTCGGTGCTTTTGGTTTTTGCCGTCTTGCAGTGGCTAAAATCCAGTACCCACCACGGGGATTTTGTGGAGGTGCCCGACCTGGCAAAGCTCTCGGTGACCGAAATGAGGGAGGTGCTGGAGGAAGCCGACCTTCGCTATGAAGTGGTCGATTCTGCGAACTTCAACCCGGATTACCCCCGTTTTTCGATCATTGAGCAAAACCCGCCGGCCGGAAACAAGGTAAAACAGAACAGGAAGATTTACGTGACCGTCAATCCATCCGGGTATAAGAAGATAACCGTACCCGACATCATCCAGGTCACCCGTCGCAATGCCACCTCCATGCTCCGTGCCGTGGGCCTGGATGTGGACGAGGTTACCTACATCGATGAACTCAGCAAGGACATGGTCTACCGGATCCGCTACCAGGGCAAGTACATCAAACCCGGGGACAAGCTTCCCAGGACCTCCAAAATAGAGCTGGTCTGTGGCAACGGGACCGTGGGAGACGAGGCCCGGATCAAAGCCAAATCCCAGGAATGATCCATCAGTCAGAGGGGCAGGAGGACCCGGAAGAAGAGGAGCTTTTTGAGCATTACAGCTTTACGGCCGGAGCGGGACAGGAACCCCTGCGCGTCGACAAATTCCTGATGAACCTGATCCGCAACGCCACGCGGAACAAAATCCAGAAGGCGGCCCGGGACGGGAATATCCGTGTCAATGACCAGGCCGTCAAACAGAACTACAAGGTAAAACCGGGCGATACCGTCCGTGTTCTTTTTGAGCACCCCCCATACGAATACCTCATCCAGCCGGAGGAGATCCCGCTGAATATCGTTTATGAAGATGAAAGCCTCCTGGTGGTGGACAAGCCGCCGGGCATGGTGGTCCACCCTGGTCACGGGAACTATACCGGTACGCTTCTCAACGCCCTGGCCAACCACCTGGGGAACATGCCCATGAACGCCGACAACCGGCCGGGCCTGGTCCACCGGATCGATAAGGATACCTCGGGCCTTCTGGTGATTGCAAAGACGGAACACGCCATGTCTCACCTGGCCAGGCAGTTTTTTGACAAGACCACAGAGCGGGAGTATGTGGCCCTGGTGTGGGGGAATGTGGAGGCCGATAAAGGCACGGTAGAAGGAGCCATCGGGCGCAACCCTAAAAACCGCTTGCAAATGCAGGTCTTTCCGGAGGGCGAACAGGGCAAACCGGCCGTTACCCATTACGAAGTACTGGAACGGTTCCGCTATGTGACCCTGGTTTCCTGCAGGCTTGAAACCGGCCGGACGCACCAGATCCGCGTGCATATGAAACACATCGGCCACCCGCTTTTTAACGATGAACGCTACGGGGGAGACCGCATCCTCAAAGGGACTACCTTTAGCAAGTACCGGCAGTTTGTGGAAAATGCCTTCAAACTCCTTCCCCGGCAGGCCCTGCATGCCCGGACCCTGGGGTTTATACATCCGGACTCCGGAAAGAACATGTTCTTTCAGGCTGAGATCCCCTCCGATATGGCTGCTGCCATTGAAAAATGGCGGCATTATACCCGCTATCAGCAGAATTCATAAACCGCGTCAATAGGGGTATAAGCAAGTCTTTTCAACAGGCAGGCTGAATATGTAAGAAGGGTTGTATTTTTAAAGGCGCAAAAAGACCTTGAGATGAAGATTGTTATATCCCCTGCAAAATCCCTGGATTTTGAATCCCCTTTGCCCACCGAACAGTACTCCCAACCCCTGTTCCTGGAGGAGGCAGAAAAACTCAATAAGGTACTGGCAAAGAAAAAACCCAAAGCCCTTTCGGAGCTGATGGGGATTTCGGACCAACTCGCAGACCTGAACTGGAGGCGCAACCAGGAGTTTTCCCGTCCCTTTACCCAGGAAAATGCCCGGCCGGCCGTTTTCGCCTTCAACGGGGATGTCTACCAGGGGCTCGATGCCTACACCCTGAAGGAATCCCAGATGGACCGCCTGCAGGACACCCTTCGTATTTTATCAGGTCTTTACGGGCTGCTCCGCCCCCTGGACCTGATCCAGCCCTACCGGCTTGAGATGGGTACAAAGTTTAAAGTAGGAAGGAAGAAGAACCTGTACGACTTCTGGAAGGAGACCATAACAGCGGAGTTGAACAACGAACTCAAAGAAGGGGAGTTGTTTGTGAACCTGGCCAGCAACGAATACTTCAGCGCCGTGGATGCCAAAGCGCTCAAGGCCCCGGTTATTACACCGGTTTTCAAGGACTGGAGCAAGGACAAACTCCGGGTGATCAGTTTCTACGCAAAAAAGGCCCGGGGGGCCATGGTACGATACATCCTGGACTCCGGGGCGGAAACCCTGGACGATATAAGGGCCTTTGATTACGAGGGGTACCAGTTCAGCCAGGAACACACCCTGAAGGAACGGGAGCCGGTATTTATCCGGTAACCGGGGCCTGTCGGAATTTCATCCGTGGTCGGTATTCGTCGGGATGTTAAGGACGAAAGTCAGCTCTTTCCCTTGATGCTGATCTTTTCCTCAACCGGGGTTTTTTTTCGGATCTTCCTCGGACGGCGCACCCCATAGGATTTGTTGGCGATCTTCCCTCTTTTGGTCTTTTTGTCTCCTTTTCCCATATCATCTTTCATTTGGACCCTTTAAGGTACAAAAAAGTGCGTTATGATCCCTGACAGGCAATTGCAGGCAGAACGGGTATCTTGTTGTCGGGGGTTTGGGGATATTCCCCCTTTTTTTTGTGGCCCTGTGCTGATTCCCACTGGCGGACCCGAAAGGATTTCGGTATTTTTGCAGGACAGCACCTGCCCCCCATGTTTATCCATCAACATCCGTATCCCCCCTTCCTTTTTAAGCAGGCCACCCGATGGATCGTCGGGACCCTCCCGCCTCCCCGGTTTACCCAGGGGATATTGAGGCCCGGGGATGTCGATTTTTGTTACGGCAGCCGGGACGGGCAACTCTGGCCGATCCTGGACCGCGTCTACGGACTGAATCTGAGCTATGAAACGTCTCCCGAAGCCGTAGAAGAACGAAAAGCCTTCCTGAGGAAAGAAAAGATCGGGATCTGCGATATGGTTGCCCGGGCCGATCGCAAAAAAATCGATGCCTCCGACCAGGGCATGCAGAACATCCGCTTGCGGGACCTGGTGGGGCTGTTGCAGCAATACCCCCGCGTACAGCGGCTGCTCTTTACCGGGGGCAACAGCAAGAACGGGCCGGAATACCTCTTCAGGAGACACCTCCGGGAATACGGGATCCGCCTGGAGCGGGTATCGGATACCATCCCCCGCATCCATAGCTTCCGGATGCCTTCAGACACGGGGCAGGGGCGTTTGATCACCACGGTTTCGTTGACGGCCCCTTCAGGTTCCGCAAACAGGGCTATTGGTGGCCTGCCGGAGTACAAAGCCCGAAAAGCCAAAAACCCTGACTACACGGTCATGGACTTTCGGGTGGAGCAGTACCGGTTTTATTTTAAAGGGTCCTGACACCAGCTTCGTCAAAGATTGACCACATGCTTC
>JAWWDW010000031.1:0-9859 GCA_033719735.1 Robiginitalea sp.
CATACTTTATTAACTATTGTCAACTTTACGCAAACGGGGAAGCGACCGCTGTGGGATTTCAGGGCTCTGAAATACCTTGTGGTTGGGGGTGGGGGAGGCAACCCCCCAAATCTTAAAAGGACAACAAAAACTTTAGCTAAAAGGCTCTAAAACGCTATTTTTTAGTAGCTTCCACGAGTTCCAGTTGATCTAAACTCACATTGGTGGTAAATTGCCCGTAGTTCACGATGGCCTTGTTTTTTTCAATGCTGTCAATACTCCCTACAGATTTGCTATTTGCAAGACGTACGCGGTCCCCGACGCGAAGGACAGGCCTCGGTTTCCTGGCTACCTCCTCAGCCTCCTTTTTCTTCTTGCGTTCTTTTGCCTTTCGGATCTTTGCAACTTCCCGGACGGCTTCTTCACTGGCTTTTTTCTGCCTTGCCTTCTCTGATTTGCGTTCCTGTACCCCTTTTTTCTTCCGCTTGCTGTTCTCGGTTTCCACGATGCGCAGCAATTCGGAGATCAGCGGTCGCTTTTTCTTGTTGTGAAAATACACCTCTGCCGCCTTGTCCACCTTGGTGCCCAGGTGGATCATGCGCTGGTGATAGTCGTACAATTCCTGGTAACTGCTGAGCTTGTCCCGAAGTTTCACATTGAGGTCTTCCATTCTTTGTGCCTCTTCCCGTGCCTTGCTCTCCTCTTCCTGCAACCGGTCTTCCGTACGTGCTATCTTGCTGCGTTCTTTCTGAAGTCGTGCAATTGTTTTGTCGAAGCGCAATTTCCCCCTGGCTACTTTTTTCCTGGCTTTGTTGATCAGGCTGTAGGGAATCCCGTTTTTCTGGGCCACCTCAAAAGTGAAGGAGCTACCCGGCTGTCCCATTTCAAGTTGAAACGTGGGTTCCAGGGTCTTGCTGTTGAACAACATATTGGCGTTGGAGGCATGCGGGAGTTCATCTGCCAGCGCCTTCAGGTTGGCATAGTGGGTGGTGATCACCCCAAAGGCCCCGCACTCGTAGAAAACCTCGAGAAAGGTTTCGGCCAGGGCGCCCCCCAGTTCCGGGTCGCTTCCGGTCCCGAATTCGTCGATTAGCAGCAGGGTCCCTTCATTGCACTTTCTCAGGAACCGATTCATGTTCTTCAGCCTGTAGGAATACGTGCTAAGATGGTTTTCGATGGACTGGTTATCCCCGATGTCGGTCAGGATCTGGTCGAAGAGGAAGCAGGAACTCCCCTCGTGGACCGGGATAAGCATCCCGCTTTGAAGCATCAGCTGCAATAGCCCGATGGTCTTGAGGGTAATACTTTTACCGCCTGCATTGGGCCCGGAGATGACCACAATCCGGTTTTCCTCGTGAAGTTCCAGGGTTTGCGGCCAGGTTTGCCCCCCCCTTTTCTGGTTGTTTAGCAACAACAGGGGGTGGTAGGCATCTTTCAGAAACAGGTGCCGTTCCCGGTTGATTTCAGGCAGCACAGCGCCAAGGTCTTTTGCGAGATAGGCTTTGGCGGCCGTGAAGTCTACTTCTGCCATGACCTCCTGATACCTCTCAAGGTCGGGGATAAACGGCCGTATTTCACCTCCCAGGCGCCGGAGGATGCGCTCCAATTCTTCCTTCTCTTCCAGGCGCAGCATTTGCAGTTCCCGGGAATGGGCCATCACTGCATCAGGCTCTATATAGGCGATACTCCCGGTTTTCGAAGTCCCCAACACACTGCCTTTTACCTTCCTGCGATACATGGCCCTGACCGCCAAGACGCGCCGGTTATCCAATACCGATTCCCGGATATCATCCAGAAAATCCGCCTGCAGGTAGCGCGAGAGGGCTGCGTTGAAGCTTTGATTGATCTTCCCCTGAAGGACGCGCATTTGTTTGCGGATCTCTGCAAGCCGTGGGGAAGCCGTGTCCTTGATTTCTCCATGGCGGTCAATGACAGCGTCCACGGCTAGTGGGATTTCTTTTCTGAATGTCGTTTGCTGCATCCAGGCATCCAAGAAGGGGAAGTATTCTGAAAATTTTGTAAAAAATTTCTGGTGCGCCTTAATCAGGTTGCTCAACAGGGCAAACCTTCGGAATGCAGGAATCGTCAGGAGGCTGTTTTCCAGGCGAAGCACCTTTAGATCTGCATCCACCGCCTCGAACCCGTGATTTGGAATCCGATTCTCATTTTGAAAGGAATTCAGATATTCCTGGGTGCGACCCAGGGACCCGCGCAATGAGTCTTCTTCGACGAAGGGACGCACCCCAAGCGCTTTTTCCCTCCCGGGATCTGTCGCGCAGCGTTCGGTCACCAGGGCAACTACCCGAGGGAATTCAAGGTCTTCCAGGGTTTTTTCAGAGACTTTTTTCATAGCGGCCGAAATCCGTGCAAAGGTACGCATTGGGTTTAAGAATCCCGTCATAGCCGAAAGACACGAAAGCAGTATTTTGTTTCAAAGAAAGGGGCAATTTCGTATCTTACGGTATGAAAGGAGGTTTGGGTAACATGAAACCAGAGGATAAATATCAAAATGGGCTTTGGGTAAAAATTCGCCGGTTGCCCTACCTGGTCGCCATGGGTATGGAAGGTGCTGCTCTGAGCGGGATTGGCGGCTCAGCCCTGGAACGACACGCCATGGTGGAAAGCCTGGTGGAAGGCGGGAAGACCTATCCGGACAACGATATCATACAGGCCATTGTGCCAAGGGGCCAGGACGATGTGTCTGTTCAGGAGAAAGCAGCTGAACAACACGATGAAATTCTGGATTGCCTGGATTACAACAATATTCAGGATAACAAGGGCCTCCAGAAACACCTCCTGAATGTGCTGGTCATCGTGATCGGGGTCCTGAGCTCCAGGGAAGATCCGAAAACGGTTGACCAATACAAGGAATGGCTCCTCCATATCGCAAAAAAGGTTGCCTATGCCGCAAAAGAGGGCGATTTCCTGGGGTTTGGGGGAGAGCGCTTCAGCCAGGAGGAACGGGACTTTTACGCAGCGCTGGAAAAAGCCCTAAAATAGACACATCCTGCTCAAACGCCGCCCTTTTCAATGAACGTTCGTATTCATGCCAGCTGGAAGCCCCTTTTAAAAAACGAATTCCAGAAGCCCTATTTTGAAAGCCTTGCTGCCTTTGTGCGCGCAGAATATCAAACGCACCGATGTTATCCAAAGGGCAGCGAAATTTTTGCGGCCTTCTCAGAATGCCCCTTCGATCGGGTAAAAGTGGTCATCCTGGGCCAGGATCCCTATCACGGCCCCAACCAGGCGAACGGGCTTTGTTTTTCCGTCCATGATGGCATCACCCATCCTCCTTCTCTGGTGAATATTTTCCGGGAAATAGAGCAGGACCTGGGCATCCCGTATCCGAAAACCGGGGACCTGAGCCGATGGGCGCAACAGGGCGTATTGCTGCTCAATGCAGTACTTACGGTTCGTGCAAAACAAGCGGGCAGTCACCAGAACAAGGGTTGGGAAGATTTTACCAATGCCGTAATCCGCAACTTGTCTGCCGAAAAAGAAGGCCTGGTATTTCTCCTCTGGGGAGGGTTTGCCCGGAAGAAAATACCCCTGATCGATTCCGACAAACACTACATCCTGACCTCCGGCCATCCATCTCCCCTGAGCGCCAATCGGGGGTATTGGTTTGGCAACAAACACTTCAGCCAGACCAACGAAATTCTCATAAAACAGGGAAAGGAACCGGTTCAGTGGTAGGAAGCATCAGGGTTTCCAGAGCAAATCACCAGCTTTGATTTTATTGGACAACAAGTTAAGATCAGATAGGGTATCTAACACTATATCAATTGAATGCATATCTATCTGATTTTGACTCCACCGGGTCAGGGTCAGCCATTCCCGTACCGCCTTTAACTCCTGATGATATCGGTTTGCGAGGGTTCGGTCAATGCTGGGGATCTGCTTAAACTCCAGGGTATAGGTATTGATTATTTCCAAAATATCGCTTAAAACACCCGGGTGTTGGCGGGCAAAGGCCCCGGTGCTGGCTATAACGAAACAGGGCCAGGGGGTTGGACATACGCCAATCCTCCTGAAAACCGCCTGGTCCACCAAGGGTTGGGTGGTGAATTGTTCCCACATAAAGTAGTCCGCTTTACCTGTCTTCAAAGCCTCCACGGCCCCTTCCAGGGTATGGACCACTTCAAAAGCCAGATCTGCCAAAGGCCATTTTTTATTCCGGGCATGGACATACGCCATAAGATGGCTGCCGCTACCAAACCGGCTGATGGCCGCTATTTTTCCCTTGAGCGCTTCTTCCTCCCTGTAAGGACTTGCATGGGCCACGTGTATCCCCCACAGAAGGGGCGAAGCGATGTATTCCTGAGCAATCACCGCCGGGGTGCCGGCGGATACGGCCCGTACAAGGCCTTCGGTCAGGATCACGGCCAGGTCCGTTTCTCCGGAATTCAGCATCCCGGCCATCTTGCCCGTACCTTCGGGCACATCGGTCCAGTCCAGGTCAATACCCCGGCGAATGAATGCTCCCTCCTCCAGTGCCAAATGCCAGGGAAGGTTAAAATGCTCCGGAACTCCAACGATACGAACGGGTTTGTCCATGAAGGGTAGTGGTTTATTCAGCTAGTCAGTTTCTCCAGGGTATATCGGATGAGCCTGTCGATTTCCTTCGCGGGTTCCTCGCTGAACGTGCCGTTGGGGCGGTTGGCCAGGATACAGTTCACTGCCGTGGCTGCGTGACCCAAAAGCGCCGCCAGGCCAAAGATCCCCGCAGTTTCCATCTCCATGTTGGTGATCCTGAGCCCCCTGTGGCGGAAAGAGGCGAGTTTTTGATGTATTTCCGGGTCTTCGAGCCCCAAACGCAGAGACCTTCCCTGAGGGCCGTAAAACCCCGAATTGGTGGCTGTAAACCCGTTTATCACGGTTGCTGATTTCAACCGGTCGCACAATTCCGGATCTGCCCGTACCACATAGGGGACGGGCTTCAGAACAGACCATCCGGTATATTCCAGAAAGGCAAATTGCACGTCTGCCAGTTGTACGCTTCCGCTATCGTAAAACTGCAGGAGGCCGTCAAAACCGATAGCCAGTTCGCTCAGCACAATCGAACCCACGGGAATATCCGGCTGGATGGCCCCGGAGGTGCCCAGGCGGATCAGGTTGAGCCGGGTGAGGGATTCTCTGACTTTTTTCTCCTCAAAATCAATATTGACCAGGGCATCGAGTTCGTTCAAAACAATATCCACATTGTCCGTCCCGATGCCGGTTGAAACCACGCTGATGCGCTTGCCTTTGAACCAACCGGTATGGGTAACAAACTCCCTTTTGGATTTTTCCAAGTCCAGGGAATCGAAATAGGCGGATACTTTGGAGACCCGCCCCGGGTCGCCAACCAGAATAACCGTTTCGGCTATATCTTCAGGATGCAGGTTCAGGTGGTAGATGGACTGATCTGCATTGAGGATCAGTTCAGAGGCCTCAAAGGACATGTCAGAGTTTTAGGATCCTTCCCGCCTCCGTGTTATACAGGTAGTTGTATTTGAGAGCGCCTCCGAGATAGGCTTCGTTGTCGCGGATCTCCGCGTAAAAATTATCCTGATTCTCCAGGATTTCCTTGCCCTTCTTGCTGAGGCGTACGGGATTGAAGGTGTGGAAGAGGGGGCGCAGGTTCTTCAGGATGCGCTCGTATTGGGAATCCCCGAAACCGTACCAACCCTGGTCTGAGAGCAGGGAACCCAGGAGTTGCTTTTTGGATTTTGGCTTTTCTTCAGCAGCCACCTGCAGCACCCTGTTTTCGATTTCGTTCAGGCCGTTCCTGATCGTCGGGAACCGCTTTAGATGCGTCCTGAGGGCCTCCTGCAGGTATTTGAACTGATATTGGTCGAAATCCATTAAATTTTCCAGACGGATGGGATTGTCACTGCAGTACAGCTGCCAAACGTAATCTGCGAATTCAATATCATCCTGACTGAGTTCCACCCGATTTTTAAAGAGCTTCCTGATCTGATCGTCACTGAGCTCATTGAGGGCGTACAGGTGGTTTGTGTCATCCTCTTTACCGCTGCACACCAGGGAAATCCGGGCATGGCGGCGATGGGTTTTCAGCCAGCTGATCACCGCAAGCATGTTGATCTGGCAAAAGAGGTCGTATTCGAACCAAAGGATGATTTCATCCTCCTGCTTGTGGTTACAAAGCGACCGGTATTCTTTCAGGGTTTTTTCTACGAACCAGGATTTGCTGACGTTGTAGTTCTTGTGTAGAAAATCAAACCGGGTTTTCCAGAAGGCCTCGCTGCCAACATTGGTGACGGTTTTCCCTTCGCACAGCATTTCACGCCAGGTAATAATCTCCCCCTTTAATCGTAATTTCCGAAGTCGCTGGGTAAAACTATCCCCATTTGTGATATGCAGTTGGGAACTCATGATGGCTTAGTCGTTTGGCTTCTGACTTATAAATGTAGCATTTAATCGAAAAAAAAGAAAAAAATTAACAGATTGACGCAACTTTTTGCAACGATCAGCCTCCCACGCGCTTCACTCGAAAACCCAATTCTTTTAAGATTTCCATGATTCTATCCCGGTAATCCCCCTGGATGATGATCAGGTCATTCTTCCAGGATCCCCCAACCCCAAGCTCCCGTTTCAGGTCGCCGCAAAGCCTTTTGAAGTCCCTGTCCGCTCCCGTATACCCTTCCAAAATGGTGACCGCCTTGCCCCGTCGCTTCTCAAACTTGCACAGGATGGGCGCCTCCTGTATCCAGAGGCCTTCTTCGGGGTTGGGTACCTGTTTCCCGTCTTCGGGATCGGGATGATCCGGGAACAAATTTTTTAACTGGTCCTTTAAGTCCATGGGCGCGTATCTGGCAGTGTATTATTTTTTGACGAGTCCCAATTCGATGAGTCGCTGGTGCAGGAATTCCCCAGCCGTAATATCCTCATAGGCCCTGGGATGCGCTTCATCTATGCAGTGCTCCAGGCAGTTCAACGGCATGCTGCTGATCGGGTGCATAAAGAAGGGGATGGAATACCGCGAGCTGCCCCAGGCTTCACGCGGGGGGTTTACCACCCTGTGAATGGTGGACTTGAGACGGTTGTTGGTCAGTCGGGACAACATATCCCCAACATTGATCATCAATTCATCTGCACCGGCTATGGCATCGATCCAGGCGCCCTCGTGATTCTGGACCTGAAGGCCTTTCCCGTGGGCTCCCATAAGGAGGGTAATCAGGTTGATGTCTCCATGGGCGGCAGCCCGGACGGCATTTTTGGGTTCTGCGGTGATCGGCGGATAGTGGATGGGCCGCAGGATCGAATTTCCGTTTTTCACATAGGCGTCGAAGTACGTTTCCGGGAGCTGCAGGTGCAGGGCCAGGGCACGCAGGACATAGATCGCTGTTTTCTCCAGCATTTTAAAGGCTTCCCTGCCTGTGGCGTTGAAGTCAGGCAGTTCGGTAACCTCGACATTTTCGGGATACTCCGAGGCGAGTCCCGGATCGCCTTCAACGTACTGCCCAAAGTGCCAGAATTCCTTTAGATCTCCTTCTTTTCGCCCTTTGGCATGCTCCTTCCCGAAAGAGGTATAGCCCCTTTGTCCGCCGATACCCGGGATCTCATATTTCATTTTGACCGCTTCGGGCAACTCGAAGAATTTCTTTATTTCTTCGTAGAGCTTGTCCACGAGGGGGTCCTCGAGAAAATGCCCCCGCAGCGCCACAAAGCCGATATCTTCAAAGGCATTTCCAATTTGTTGTACAAAGGCATTTTTCCGACCTGGATCCCCTGAGGTGAACTCCCTCAGGTCGACGCTTGGAATCGTATTCATGGGGCTCGCTTAGATTAGAGCTTCAAAGTTAAGAATTATTGGTCCACCTCCTCTTGGAATGTGTAGATTTGTAGCTTGTGAACCGCTACTGATACTTATGGATCCGATGGATTTCAAAGAGTACGAGGTGTCTGAGGACATTCAGCTCAAGCTCTACCAGGACATGCTTCTCTCCCGCCTGATCGAGGAGAAGATGTTGATCTTACTGAGGCAGGGGAAAATTTCAAAATGGTTTAGCGGCATGGGGCAGGAAGCCATAGCCGTGGGCGTTACTGCTGCCATGGAGCCCGACGAATACATCCTGCCCATGCATAGAAACCTGGGGGTCTTCACCGGGAGAGGGATTCCACTATACCGTCTTTTTGCCCAATGGCAGGGAAAAGCAAGCGGGTTTACCAAGGGCCGGGACCGGAGTTTTCATTTCGGGTCGCAGGAACACCGGATTGTAGGGATGATTTCGCATCTGGGGCCTCAACTGGGAGTGGCCAACGGGATTGCACTGGCCCATTTGCTCAGGGGAGAGCCGAAGATTACCGCCGTATTTACAGGCGAGGGCGGCACCAGCGAAGGGGATTTCCACGAAGCCCTGAACGTCGCTTCGGTCTGGGACCTCCCTGTGCTCTTTTGTATCGAAAACAACGGATACGGGCTCTCAACGCCGGTTTCTGAACAGTACCGCTGTGAAAATCTCGCTGACCGGGGCTTCGGGTATGGTATGGAAGCCCATATCCTGGAGGGAAACAATATCCTGGAGGTCTATTCCCGCATCAAGGAACTTTGCGGGGAGATGCGAAAAAACCCGAGGCCTGTCCTGGTTGAGTTCAAGACCTTCCGGATGCGGGGACACGAAGAGGCCAGTGGGACCAAATATGTGCCCAAGGAGTTGATGGACCTCTGGGCGGGGCGGGACCCCCTGGAGAATTTCGCATTCCACCTACGGAGCAATAACATCCTCAGTGAGGCGGAAGAGGTCCGCATCAAAAAAGAAATCGCCCACAAAATCAACGAACACCTGGAGGTTGCCTTCTCGGAACCCGCCGTCTCATTTAATTTGACTCATGAGTTAAATGATGTGTTCCATTCATTTGTCTATAAGGATATTACACCAGATTCAAAAACCAAGAACATCCGTCTTGTAGATGCGATTTCTGAAGGGTTGGGACAATCGATGGAACGGCATCCGGACCTGGTGCTTATGGGGCAGGATATCGCGGAATACGGCGGGGTCTTCAAGGTAACTGAGGGCTTTATTGAAGCCTTTGGGAAAGACCGTGTCCGCAACACCCCCATATGTGAGTCCGCAATCGTATCCACAGGCATGGGTCTGGCCATAAACGGGATGAAAGCCGTGGTTGAAATGCAATTTGGCGATTTTGTCAGCAGCGGGTTCAACCCCATCGTAAATTACCTGGCAAAAGTGCATTACCGCTGGGGGCAGCCTGCCGATGTCGTCATCCGGATGCCCTGCGGGGCCGGGGTAGGAGCAGGCCCCTTTCACTCGCAGACCAACGAAGCCTGGTTTACCAAAGTCCCGGGCCTGAAGGTAGTATACCCTGCCTTTCCCGCTGACGCCAAGGGATTGCTGGCAACCGCCATAAACGACCCAAACCCGGTGCTCTTTTTTGAACACAAAGCCCTCTACCGGAGTATTTACGGGGAGGTGCCCGAGCAGTACTATACGCTTCCCCTCGGAAAAGCGAACCGGCTCAGGGAAGGTTCCCGGGTCAGTATCATCACCTTTGGGGCCGGCGTGCACTGGGCACAGGAACTCCTGGAGGAATTGGGGATGGCCGATGTGGACCTGCTGGATCTGCGATCCCTCTGCCCCCTGGATACCGAAAGCATCTATGAATCGGTGCGCAGGACGGGGAAGGTCCTGCTTCTTCAGGAAGACAGCCTTTTCGGTGGGGTGATGGCAGATATAAGCGCCCTGATCGCTGAGCACTGCTTTGAGTACCTGGACGCCCCGCCCAAAAGGGTAGGGGGGTTGGAGATGCCCATCCCATTCTCCAGGAACCTGGAGGCTGGGTACCTGCCCCGCGACCGTTTCAAAGAAGCTCTTGAGGAACTTCTGGCTTATTGAGAGCTGCTTTGGGATTACCC
>JAWWDW010000032.1:0-9832 GCA_033719735.1 Robiginitalea sp.
GATGGAAACACTGACCAAACCTGCCCATAAAAAGAAGCTCTTCGGACACCCGGTAGGCCTCTACATCCTGTTCTTTACTGAAATGTGGGAACGTTTCTCGTACTATGGGATGCGCGGGATCCTGGTGCTTTACCTCACCGCGAAAACCGTGGGGGACAACCCGGGCCTGGGATGGCTGGATGCAGAAGCCCTTTCCCTTTCCGGCTGGTATACCATGCTGGTATATGTGGCCTCTATCCCCGGTGGGATCATTGCCGATAAGATCATCGGCCAGAAACGGGCCGTCATGATCGGGGGGTTCCTGCTTGTGGCGGGCCACGGGATCCTTTCCGTGGAAGAAATGTGGGCCTTCTACACAGGCCTGGGATTGATCGTCTCAGGGGTTGGGATGCTCAAGCCCAACATATCCACCCTGGTCGGGGGGCTTTACCGTCCAGGCGATGAGAAACGGGACAAGGGTTTTTCCATTTTTTATATCGGGATCAATGTAGGGGCGGCCCTGGCCAGCCTTGTAGTGGCCTATGTGGCGGATATCTGGGGGTGGCACGCCGGGTTTGGGCTGGCAGCCATCGGGATGGTGCTCGGCCAGCTGGTTTACATGAGCGGGCAACGATACCTTACCGAAGTAGGCAATAAACCCGAGAAGACATCCCGTGAGGATGGAAATGTGTCGATAGGGGAAATTTTCTCCCAGCAATTCAGCAAGAAAACCCCCCTGTACACCACCCTGATCCTGGCGGTACTTTCGTCCGTTGTGGCCTGGCTCTTTATAGGGGAACAACGGATTGCCTACATCCTGTTTTTCATCTTCCTGTCAGTTGTTGTCGGGATGATGATCACCATCTATGGAGACCTGGATTCCCGGGAGGAAAAGGACCGGTACCTGGTGCTGCTGCTCTCCTTTATCATCGTCATAGTTTTCTGGGGTGCCTTTGAACAGGCCGGGGGGCTCATGAACCTGTATGCACAGACCCGTACGGACCGTTTTGTTTTTGGGTATGAGATCCCGGCGGCAGCTTTTCAGTTCTTCAATCCATTTTACATCATATTGTTTGCCGTACCCGTGGCCAATTTCTGGCTCTGGTGGAAACACCGTGGAAAGGAAGCTTCGTCCCTTTTCAAAATGGCGAACGGGGTGATCATCATGGGCCTCGGTTTTGTCTTTATGGTGTTTGCCTCCATGCAATATGAATCCCTGGGGAAATCGGCTATCTACTGGCTGGCCCTGGCCTACCTGTTCCATACCATTGGAGAGCTGAGCGCTTCGCCCGTGGCCCTTTCCTTTATAACCAAGCTCGCCCCCGTACGTTACGGGGCTCTGATGATGGGGGTTTATTTTGCGGCTACCGGCCTCGGCAACAAGGTAGCCGGGCTGCTCGGAGAATCCGCTACCGAGCTGGGCGAACTTACCATATTCCTGGGCATTACCGTTTTTTGTGTGATTTTCGGATTGCTAGTAATCGCCATTCTGAAGCCCCTCAAACGGCTCACCCACGGCGTGGAAGAGGCCGAGCGGAAGATGGACGACTAGCCTTTGCCACATCATTCAGTACCCTAAGGGTTTGCAGGACGGATTTGCCGGATAAAGGCCCCTTCCGAGGTCGTGTCGTGGAATGGGATCCCGCGTTTTTCACAACTTTTTTTCCAACGCGAAACAAGGCTTTTGTAATTGCTGCCGTCTGCAATGACCTGCCCGGGGCGGAGGGCTTCCAGCAGGCGTTCCAGGTGTATCCGTGGGGAATCGCATAGCAACAGGAAATCCGGGGAGGGTTCCCGGGGGGAATACAGGGCGGAACGATCCAACACCCGCAAGGTGAACGGTCCCAGTTTGGAATGAGGCGGGATGGGATTCTGCCGGATGGAATCCAGGTGCCATACCGTCTCGGCATCCCGTATCAGGGAACGCATGGGGAGGTCCTCCCCGGAGAAGACCTGCAGTCGCGTTCCCTCCCGGACCCAGAACCCGCCGGCCTTTACTTTGTGCGGGACGATCAGGGCGTTTGTATTGAGGTGTCCTATCCGGACGGTAAAACTCCAAATGGGGAGCCAGATCAGGACAAAGGCGGCCGCGTTACGCCATTGCCTGCTTCCCCTTTGGAAATAAACCCCGAACAGGATGAGGGCCACCCCGCTAAGGAAGAGTTGGAAGGCATCCCAGGGAATGCCCTCCAGGTAAAACCCATCCAGCCCGCCTGACCATCGGATAAAGGCATTCATCAGGGACAGGAGGTGTCCGTAGCAGGATATCAGCAGGGTAGGCAGCAGGCCCAGGACCTGCAAAAAGAGGCAGGCAAACCCCATGATGAGCAATACGCCAATGCCCGGGAGGATCGCCAGGTTGGACAAGAGGAACACCCCGGGGAACTGGTGGAAGTAAAAAAGGGTCAGGGGGAGGGTGCCTATCTGCGCTGCCAGGCTTGCACAGGTCAACCTGCCCACGTAGTTCCCAACCGTTCCTTTCCAGGGACACCGCTTGAACAGGACCGGGGTGAATACCACAAGGGCTGCCACTGCGGCAAAACTCAACTGGAAACCAACCTGCAACAGCCAGGCAGGGTTGATCAGGACCAGCATGAAGATCCAGGCCAACGCCAGAAAATGCAGGGTTTGCCCCGGTCGTTGTACGTAAAGCGCATAGGAGACGAAGCTGAACAGGATCACGGCCCGGACCACCGAAGGACTGAACCCGCATAAGAGCGCATATCCCCAGAGCAGGGAGGTCCCCAGCAGGAACCTGAGCTGGCGCCCGTACCTGAAATTCTGCAACGGACGCAACAGGGCGTATAGAAAGGCGGCCAGGATCCCCACATGCAGTCCGGAAACCGCCAGCAGGTGCAATGCCCCGGCTTTGCGGTACGAAGCGTACAAATCGGGCTCCACACGGGTGCGGTCTCCCAGCAAAAGTGCTTTTGCGATGCCAAGTTCGGCCTCGTCCAGGCCGGTGTGTTCCAGGGCGCTCAGCAAAGCCCCCCTGATATCCTTCACAAAAAAGCTGAAACCACCCTTTTGAGATTCCAGCTGCACCACTGCCGACGGGTTCAGGGAGAGCCGGCCATGGACCCCAATGCCCTGCAGGTACTGCCTGTAGTCAAATTGACCGGGATTTCCGGGGGCCCTGAGGGGTTCGGGTGGGATAGGGCTGAGGAGTTCCTGCCCGATCCTAAGGGGCAGGGCGACAGAATCGCGACGCATCTCCAGCAGTACCCTGCCCTCAGCAGGACGCCCACCCAGCCCTGTTACCTCCCCAAGGTACCGGAAGGCAAAAGCATTGTGGCGGAGTTCTTCCAGAATACGAACTTGTGCAGGCCCCGCATGCCGGTTTTCACTGTGGGCGTAATGCCGGGGCCGGTTCTCAGGAAGGGTTCGGGCCATGGTCCACATGCCAAGGCTAATGGACAGGAGCCCGGCACAGGTCCAGAACAGCGCTCCGGGGGCCCTGTTTTTAAAAAGCCAGAGCAGGCCAGCACTACACCCAAGGGCCAACAGGCAGGTGGAGGCCTCGGGTTTTAGCAGACTCGCCATGGCAATGCCTGCGGAAAGGGTGGCAGCCAGGAAAAGGGAGGCCGGGGTATGGGAATACATTTAAAAGATGCGGGTCGCCTTTACGAAGGAGTAGTTCCAGTAGCCTTCCCGGAGGGAGGAAACGATGACCCCCCTTGAAGTGGTGGAATGGATGAACTTAACATCATCCGCCTCGACGGCCACGACCAATCCCGCGTGGTTGATTTTCTTACCGCCCCGTCGGGTCTTGAAAAAGAGCAGGTCCCCTTTTTGCAATTGAGATACCTGGATCCGCTTTCCTTCCTGGGCGATCAGGTGAGAAGTGCGGGGCAGGGGAATGTCGTTTTTGAGAAAGGAAACATAGAGCAACCCGGAACAATCCATGCCTTTACGGGTGGTACCCCCGAATTTATAGCGGACCCCGGTGTATTCCAGGGCCGTTTCCACAACTGCCTCGGCTTTGTCGATTTCCTCCCTTGCAGGTGGGCCTGGGGCCTCTTCTATCCTGGATGCTTCCCCGGAAACAGCTTTTTCCCCGGCCTCCACATGGACGCTGCGGGTTTCTCTGTCCCCCGTGCTTTTTCGCACACCGCACCCGGTTGCAAGGAGGAGGGCCAGGATGACAAACAGTCTTTTCATGCTAATGCTGTAACTAAATTCGTTTCCGGATCCGGATCCGCAGGGAATACCCCCCTTAAACCCATATACCCGCAAACCTAAGGGGTCCTTGTGAAATCAACGATCAGTTTGGCGGCTTTATTGCTGGCCCCCTCGCCTCCGAGTTTACTGCGAAGTACCCTATAGGCTGAGCGTTGTTCTTCCCGGCCCGTTCCTTCCAGGATCGCCCGGAGTTCCCGGTCCAGATTCCCGGGGGTCAGATCGGTCTGGATCAGTTCGGTGACTACCTCCCGATCCATGATCAGGTTCACCAGCGAAATATAGTCCAGGGTGATCAGTCGCTTTGCGATCTGATAGGAAATCCAGTTTCCCTTATAGCAGACTACCTGGGGCACTCCCAACAGGGCCGTCTCCAGGGTGGCCGTCCCACTCGTGACAAGGGCCGCATGGGCCACCTGCAGCAGGGCGTAGGTCTGATCCATCACGAGGGCAGCCCCGGGATCCTTCAGGTAGGGGGTGTAAAATTCGGGCTCCAGGCTCGGGGCGCCCGCCACCACAAACTGATATTCGGAAAACCGGGAAACGCAGCTCAGCATGACCGGGAGCATTTTCCGGACTTCCTGGGCACGGCTACCCGGCAACAGGGCGATGATGGGTTTGTCGGGGTCTAATCGGTGTGTATTGCAGAATTTTGAGGGGTCTGGTGCAGGCCTGTCTTTCAGGGCATCGATCAGGGGGTGGCCTACAAAATGCACCGGCATCCCGTGTTTGTTCTCGTAGAACTCCTTTTCAAAGGGAAGGATGACGTACATATGGTCGATATCCCGCTTGATCTTCTTAACCCGTCCTTCCCTGGAGGCCCAGACCTGGGGGGAAATATCGTAATGCGTCCGGTATCCTTTCTCCCGTGCCCACCGGGCGATCCGCAGGTTAAAGCCGGAAAAGTCGATAAAAATCAGGGCATCCGGGTTAAATGCCTCGATATCCTTTTTGCAAAACGACAGGTTGCGGAAGATGGTGGGCAGGTTGGACAAAACCTCCAGGAAGCCCATGAAGGAAAGTTCCCGGTAGTGCTTTACCAGGGTGGCCCCGGCGGCCTCCATCCGGTCGCCTCCCCAGCACCGGATCTCCGCCTCCTCATCATGTTGGTGAATGGCACGGATCAGGTTGGAGCCGTGCAGGTCTCCCGAAGCTTCTCCGGCGATCAGATAGTATTTCACCCCCCTGAAACTTTATAGTACAATATAACCAGCGCCGTGAGCACTGTAGCCATCAGGACCCCCCGGGCGCGTTCGTCCCGCCGAAGCTTGAGGAACCCGAAAAAGGCAATCAGGTTGAGGATGGCCCCCAGGGCCAGCAGGCTCCCCACGTGCCCCTGGGAAACTGCCGCCTCGTAGGTCTCTGCGATCCCCATATCGGAAAAAAGCAGGATGTACAACAAAACGCCCAGGGTATTGGCAATGATCCCAACGGCAAAGCCGATGCCCATTTCCCGGTACTTATTTTTCTTAATAGCTTTCATGTAGCCTCCAGGTATTGAGATTTTGAATCGCGTGGTGGGCCGTCAGGTCAAACTGGGTGGGAACGACGCTTATGTATCCCTGGCTGAGGGCCCATTCATCGGTATCCTCCCCTTTGTCCAGAAGTTCAAATTCACCGGTTAGCCAGTAGTAATCCTTGCCGCTTGGGCTGGTCCGTTTGTCAAAGCGCTCCTTCCAGTTGGCCCGGGCCTGCCGGCAAACCCGGATCCCCTTCACCGGGTCCCCATTCGTCCGCGGGATGTTTACATTGAGCACGACCCCCGTTGGCATGCCATTTTTCAAGGCTTCTGAGGCGATCGTTTTGACGGCCTGTTCGGAAGGCCTGAAATCGGCTTCCCAGGAGTAATCGCAGAGGGAAAACCCAATGGCAGGAACCCCCTCGATACCCGCTTCGATGGCAGCGCTCATGGTCCCTGAATAAATAACATTGATCGAGGCATTGGAGCCGTGGTTGATCCCGCTTACACAGAGGTCCGGCCTTCGGGGCAACAACTCCTGAAGGGCGAGCTTCACGCAGTCTGCAGGAGTACCGCTGCAACTGTAGGCTTCAAACCCGTTTCCCCCGTATTCCTGGTCCATCGCCACTTTCTTGGAATAAAGGGTGCTGTCCAGGGTGATGGCATGCCCCATGCCAGATTGCGGACTGTCCGGGGCTACCACAACCACCTCCCCTAATTCCCTCATAAAACGGACCAGCATGTGCAGTCCCGGAGCGGTAATCCCATCGTCATTCGTCACCAGGATCAGGGGTTTGGACATGGTATATACTTTATCCTGCAAAAATACGTTTTTCATAAATAGCACTTCCGGGAGGCCGGATTAACAAAAAATTAATTTGAACCTTCGGGGCTGGCACGGTTTTTTCTGTATCTTAGGGAGTTCATTTACAGAATATAACGGGCCCTGTAAGCACGGGGCTCAAAAAAAAAAGAGTTACATGAAAAGGAATTTTGTGTTTGCGTTTTTAATCCTGTTGATTGCCGTTGCTTCATGCAGCTTTACAAATCGCTCGTTTGAAACGGATGACAAAGACAAACTCCTGCTGGATCTGATCACGTATGTCCTGGAACGGGGCCATTACGAGCCCAAGGATATCAACGACGATTTTTCGGTCAGTGTTTTTGAGGATTTCATTGAGGGCCTGGACCCTACAAAGAGGTACTTTCTGGAAGAAGACCTGCGTGAATTCGAACAGTACAAGTTCCAGCTGGACGATCAGATCCGGAATACGGAAATTACCTTTTTCAACCTGGTTTTCGACAGGTTGATGTACCGTATGGAGGAGGCCCGGGAAATCTACAAGGAGGTGCTTGAAAAGCCCTTCGACTTCAACGTGGAGGAATACATCGATATCGATTATGAAAACCAGGGGTATGCCAGCAGCCGTGAAGAACTTTCAGAGCGCTGGAGGAAGCAGCTGAAGTACGCCACCATCGCCACCTACGATTCCAAGCGGAACGTTGCAGGACCGGACGGGGAAGCCCCCATGGGCCCGGAAGAGGCTGAAGTGGCCGCCAGGGAGAACACCAGGGAGACCCTGGACGAATACTTTGACTTTGTCGACGATCTGGAGCGCAAAGACTGGTTTGTACAATACCTCAATACGATAGTGGAGGAATTTGACCCGCATACCTACTATTTCGCCCCGGAAGACAAAGAGCGCTTTGATATGAGCATGTCCGGAAAGTTTGAAGGCATCGGGGCCCGCTTGCAGAAACGGTCGGAGGGTGCCAAGATCGTGGAGATCATTTCCGGTGGCCCGGTCTGGAGGGACCAGCGCCTGGAGGTAGGGGATGAGATCCTGAAAGTTGGGCAGGACGGGGAGCAACCCGTGAATATCGTGGGAATGCGCCTGGATGATGCCATAAAGCTTATCAAGGGACCCAAGGGGACCGTGGTGGACCTGACGGTTCGCAAGGTAGACGGTACCGTGGAGGTGATTTCCCTTACCCGGGATGTGGTGGAATTGGAGGAGTCCTTTGCGAAGTCCTCGGTGATTCAAAAGGACAAAGAAAAATTCGGCCTGATCCACCTTCCCAAGTTCTACGTGGACTTTGAAGATTACAACGAGCGAAACGCCGCAACCGACATTGCCAAGGAAATCGAACGTCTCAAAGAAGAAGGCATAGAGGGACTGGTACTGGACCTTCGCGATAACGGAGGGGGGTCCCTGAAAACGGTCGTGGATATTGCCGGCCTGTTCATTGAGGATGGTCCCATCGTACAGGTGCGGTCTTCGGCCCAGGAAAAGGAGATATACGAAGATAAGGACGAGCGCATCCAGTGGGACGGCCCCCTGGTGATCCTGGTCAACGAACTTTCAGCCTCTGCCTCGGAGATCCTGGCTGCCGCCATGCAGGACTACAAGCGCGCCGTGGTCATAGGCAGCAAGCAAACCTTCGGGAAAGGGACGGTTCAGAATGTCATCCCGCTTGAAAACATTGTCCGGGGAAATGAGTACGGTGACCTCGGAGCCATTAAACTGACCACCCAGAAATTCTATCGGATCAATGGGGGGTCCACGCAGCTGGAAGGTGTGAAGAGCGATGTGGTGGTGCCAGACCGCTACAGCTATATCGATCTCGGGGAAAAGGACCAGCAAAACCCGTTGCAATGGGATAAAATAAGCCCGGCTGAATACGAGCCCTGGGATGGCTATATCGATTATGAGACTACCATAGCCCGCAGTTCCACCCGGATGAAGGCCCATCCGCAGATCGCCCTGATCGAGGAGAATGCCCTCTGGCTTAAAAAGCAACAGGAAGAGACCAGGGTCCCACTCAATTATCAGGGGTACCTGGACCGGGAAAAAGAGAACAAGGAAAAATCCAGGTACTTCAAATCTCAAATGGAATATGATTCCAAACTGGATTTCAGTTCGCTTTCCTACGAGCGGGAACTGTTTACCAGGGATTCAGTCCTGAGGGAAAAGCGGGATCGCTGGCATCAAAACCTGGCCAAGGATGTGTATGTGGAAGAAGCCGTCAACGTCCTTGAGGACCTTAAACTCAACAATCTTAAAAAAGACAAACTGGCCAGCCGCGTACAGGGGTAAGCCAGGAATTCAATTCAGAAAGACCCGGGAAGACCCGGGTTTTTTTATGGGATCAATCCTTCAAATAGGAGGCGAAGTGCGCCCTGAGCTTTTCGAGCTTTGGGTGGATCACGTACTGGCAGTATCCCTGGTTAGGATGTGAATTGTAGAAGTTCTGATGGTCCTCCTCGGCTTCAAAGAAGTTGATCAACGGGCTCACCTCGGTGACCACAGGGGCTTCAAAGTATGCCTGAAGCTCGCCCAGGACTGTTTCAGCGACTTCCTGCTGGCGGGTATCGTGATAAAAAATCACGGAGCGGTACTGGGTACCCACATCGGCCCCCTGCCTGTTGAGGGTGGTGGGGTCATGGGTGCCCATGAAAATCAGCAACAAGTCCCGGAAACTTATTACGGACGGGTCAAAAAGGATTCGCACGACCTCTGCGTGCCCTGTTCTCCCGGAACATATTTCCCGGTAGGTGGGTTTGCCGGGAACCGTTCCCCCGCTGTAGCCCGACAGAACTTTTTCCACGCCCCGGACGCGCTGGAACACCGCTTCGGTACACCAAAAACACCCGCCTCCCAGGGTGGCCTCGCTTAAGGGTTTCTCCGCCATCTTAGCCTGTTTTATCCAGTTTCAACGCCAGTGAATTGATACAAAAACGGAGGCCTCCCGGCTCGGGTCCGTCCGGGAAGACGTGGCCCAGGTGTGCATCACAGGTATTGCACCGGGTTTCCACACGCACCATACCGAAGGAGGTATCCCGGATATACTTCACGGCATTCTCCTGTATGGGCTGTGTAAAACTCGGCCAGCCCGTGCCGGAATCAAATTTGATCCGGGAGTCAAACAGGGGAGTGTCACAACAGGCACACCGGTAAACGCCGGGCTCATGGGTACTGCAGAGGGCACCCGAATGGGGTGCCTCTGTCCCGTGTTGGCGCGTGATGCGATACACTTCAGGGGAGAGTTCTTCCCTCCAGGCCTCGGGGGATTTCTCCACCCTGCGGTCCGGTTCCGGGTTGCCTTTGGTGGCATAATGCATAATGTTTTTCCAGGTCATCATTTTCACAGCAATTTTGAAGTTGCGGCACGCTTTGTTACTCCTGCCGCAACGCATGCAAAGGTACGGCAAAA